>DATCXG010000208.1:0-2798 GCA_036565945.1 Gemmatimonadaceae bacterium | reverse complement strand
TCGCGCCGCCCACCCCCCGCTCGGATATGCCCACGGCAACCACCATCCTCGGCGCCGCGAAGCTCTCGGGCAAAGTCGCCGGTTGGTCACTCGGTACACTAGCGGCACTCACCGGACGTGAAGAGGCGCGCTACCGCGACGACGCGGACAGCGACCAACGCATCGCGGTCGAGCCGCTCTCGAGCTACGTGGTGAGTCGTGCGCGGCGCGAGCTGCGCGGCGGTCGCTCCATGATTGGCGGCACGCTCACAGCCGTGAACCGCGACCTCGGGGCCGATGTCCTGCGCGCCAACT
The DNA here is from genome assembly GCA_036565945.1 of Gemmatimonadaceae bacterium. GTDB lineage: Bacteria > Gemmatimonadota > Gemmatimonadetes > Gemmatimonadales > Gemmatimonadaceae > JADGGM01. The sequence continues at coordinate 2,504 of DATCXG010000208.1, read as the reverse complement.
TCCGCTCGAGCGCGCTCGCGGGCGGTGTGGACTTCCGGCACGAATGGGCGAACAGAAGCTGGGCTGTCCGCGGCGACGCCGAGTTGAGTCGGATCGGCGGCACGCCCGAGTCCATCATGGCGGTGCAGCGCGCTTCCAACCACTACTTCCAACGTCCCGACGCGACGCACCTGGACATCGACTCCGCCGCCACATCGCTGTCTGGCTACTCGATGAGCGCGGAGATCGCCAAGCAGGCGGGCGAACACTGGCGCGGGGCCCTGGCAGGCGCGCTCACCAGTCCGGGCTACGAGGTGAACGACCTCGGCTTCTCGTACCGCACCGACCGCCGCGACGCTCAGGCCACGCTCACCTATCTGCAGAACAGCCCCGGCACCGTGCTGCGACACTGGTCCGTGACCGGAGTGGGTAGGTGGGAGCGCAACTACGCCAACCAGCCCATCCAGACCCTGGCGACCATGAGCGCCTCCGCCCAGACGCTGGGCTACTGGACCGTCGGCGCCGACGCGCGCCGTTCATTCGAGGCGTATGACGATCGTCTCACGCGCGGCGGTCCGATCGCGATACGTCCCGCGGCAAGTAGCGGCTCCATCTTCGTCTCGTCCGACGGGCGCAAGCCGGTGACCGGCGACATCGACGTGTTCGGTGAGCACAACTCTGCCGGCGGCTGGTCGTGGAATGCGGAGCTTGGCATAGGCCTCAAGGCCTCGACCCGCTGGAATCTGCGCGTGGCTCCCACCTATGCCCGCGCCTTCGTGCCCGCGCAGTACGTGACGACCGTGGCCGATCCCGACTACGCTCCCACCTACGGAGCCAGATACATCTTCGCGCCGCTCCACCAGACCGAAGTAGGGCTGGAGACGCGCCTGAACGTGACCTTCACGCCAGCGCTCTCGCTGGAGACCTACGTCCAGCCCCTCCTCTCGAGTGCGGACTACGGCGACGCCACGCAGCTGGTGGCACCGAGGACCTTCGACTTCGAACCGTACGCAGGCGAGGCGCCAGATCTCGACTTCAACCTCCGCTCACTCCGCGGGAACGCAGTTCTACGCTGGGAATGGCGAACCGGGTCGACGCTCTATCTGGCGTGGCAGCAGAGCCGCAGAGACATCGACGCCGTGGGCGACTTCTCGTTCGGGCGCGACCGGCGGGCGCTCTTCGGAACGCGCCCCGACAACATCTTCCTCGTGAAGATCGACTACTGGCTCAACCCGTGAGGGGTTATCGGGGGATAGGCAGGGCGCGCCGCCTGCGGGTCACGCCCCTGTCACGCCCCTCACGCCTCCTATGGAATGTGAGCGCACCTCCTCCGAGGTCAGGCCATAAAGTGGAGGAGTGGGAACTCCGAGCAGAGCGAGCATCAGATATAGTTGGCCCCGGTGATGCGCCTCGTGCTCCAGCATGAGTCGGAGCCACTTCCTAATGGTGATCGGCGTGCCGACCGGGGTCTCGCACCTGGTGGCTAACTGGGCGTCGGTGAGTTGGGCGAACAGGGCGCGCGACTCCATATGCGCATGGTCGTAATAGGAGAGCACCGCCTCTGCACCATCGGCCAGAGCGCGCCCATGTCCGGGGTACCGACTCGGCCTCCCATGAACCGTCTCCGCGTACATGCCGCGCTCGATGCCGGCGAGGTGACGGATCAGGTCTCCGAACGTGAAGCGACCCGGCGCGGGCGCCCACTCCAGATCCGCCGGTGGAACGAGCACGACGATGCGCCGTGTACGCCCGTGTACCCGATCGAGAGATTCGATAAACTCAGCGAGCTCACCGGCCATGTGATCCTCCATGCGAGTGGATCACACCGGGGTCGGGTACTAGCGTCCCGCTAACCCAGGCGCGACACGGCAACGATGGTGAATCCTCTGTTAAGGTGCCAGGCCCCGGCCAGTGCTCTCGTCTCTCACCCCACCAGCGGCATTACCTCCGCCGAGAACCGCTCCATCTCCTCTTGCTGCGGGCTGAACTGAAGGAGAAGCAGGTCGACCCCGACCGCCGCGAAGGCGCGAACCTTATCGGCCACCTGCTCGGGCGTTCCAACCAGGCCGGCGCGCAGACCGCGATTGGACACCGAGTAATCCTCCAGTGACACTTTCTGATCGAGCTTCGTGTTCGCGATCCAGTCCTGGTAGTTGTGATACCCGGGCGACCCTGGTGTGACGTTGGTGATGCGCTCGAGCTCGCGCTTCGCCTCCGCCTCGGTCGATCGCACGATGACGTACGCCGCCATCCCGTACTCCATGGGCGCCAGGCCGTGCTCCTCGCGCCGACGGCACATGTCCGCGATCTTCGGCGCGATGCGCTCCGGCGGGTCGCCATGCGTGACGTACGCGTCGCACTCGCGCGAGATGAGCTGCTTGGCCGTCTCCGATTCGCCGCCCGCGTAGATGGTCGGGCGCGGCTTCCGCGCCGGCTTGGGCTCCAGAACCGTCTCGTCCACGGTGTAGTACTGCCCTTTGTGGCTGAACCGGGGCTCGCTCCACACGCCGTTCAACACCTCGAGC
>DATCXG010000166.1:0-6602 GCA_036565945.1 Gemmatimonadaceae bacterium | reverse complement strand
CGGCAGCGGCTGTGTCTGACCCCGCATTGCGGCCCGCCCTCTCACCACCACATGCGGAAGCGAGCAGGGAGATGCCCGCAACACCGAAGATGAGCACCAGGCGTGTATCACTCATGTAGCTGCCTCCCCTTCGATGGTCCGCGCCAATTGTATCGCCACCCGGCGACGGACACGACAGGAGTGCGCCGATGGCGGGCGCCCGGTTATGATATCACCAACCGATGCACCGCGTGTGCCGGATCACCCGGCGCCCCCGGAATGTCACTCGCTGTCGCCGTCACTTTCCCAACATTCACATCCTCAGGTATCCCCAGCCCCATGACCGCTGCCGCGCCCTACCGTCGCTCCCCACTAGATCTCGACCACGAGACCATGCGCCGCCTCGGTCGCACGGTGGCAGATGTAGTAGCCGAACACCTATCCACTCTGCGCGACCAGCCGGTGCTCGACGGCGTCAGTCGCGGCGCAGCGGAGCAACTGATCGCCGGCCCGCCGCCGGCGCAGGGATCGGACTTCGACACCCTGCTGGGCACGCTCCGCACTCGGGTCTTCGCACACGCCGCGCGCGAGCCGCACCCCGGATTCATCGCCTACGTGCCTAGCTGCCCGACCTTCCCGGCGGTACTCGGCGATTGGCTCGCCACCGGCTTCAATTTCTTCGGTGGCGTGTGGCCCATGGCCTCGGGGCCGAACGAGGTGGAGCTCGTGGTGCTCGACTGGTTTCGCCAGTGGCTGGGAATGCCCGAGGGCGCCGGAGGTCTGCTCACATCGGGTGGATCGAACGCCAACTTCACCGCGGTGGTAGCCGCGCGGCACGAAGCCGTTGGCGACGATGCCGGGCGCGTAGCCCAACTAGTGGTGTACATATCCGACCAGACGCACTCGTCGGCCATACGCGCCGCCTGGATGGCCGGCATCCCGCGCTCCAACGTGCGCCAGCTCCCCACCAACGGCGACTTCCGGATCCAGATGCCGGCGCTTGCGGAGGCCGTAGCAAGCGACCGGGCGGCCGGGCTCATCCCGCTCATGGTCGTGGGCAACGGCGGCACCACGAGCACCGGCGCTGTCGACCCACTGGCCGAGCTGGCCGAATTCTGTGCCGCCGAGCAGATCTGGCTGCACGTGGACGCGGCATACGGCGGCTTCTCCGTGCTCACCGAGCGCGGTCGCCGGGCGCTCGCGGGGATCGAGCTCGCCGACTCGGTGACCATGGACCCACACAAGTGGCTCTACGTCCCCTTCGAGTGCGGCTGCCTCATGGTGCGTGATCCACGCCGGCTGAAGGCCGCCTTCCAGATCTACCCCGACTATCTGAAGGACGCGGAGAGCAACGGCGACGAGGTGAATTTCGCCGACTATGGCGAGCAGCTCACACGTGCCGCTCGCGGCCTCAAGGTCTGGCTCGGGGTGAGTTACTTTGGCGTCGACACCCTCAGCGCTGCAATCGAATACAGCATGGAGCTGGCCGTCCACGCCGAGCGATCCGTGCGAGAGGAGCCCACCCTCGAAGTCCTCTCGCCAGCCACGCTCGGGATTCTCTGCTTCCGTGCACATCCCGCCGACCTCGATGACCCCGCAGAGCTCGACGCCCTCAATGAGCGAGTGACCCGCGCCATCAACGCGCGCGGGCCATGGCTCATCTCGACCACCAGGGTCAACGGAGCGCTGGCACTGCGGATCTGCCCCATAGGATTCCGCACCACGATCGAGGACCTCGAGCAACTCATCCGTAAGGTGAGTGCCTGCGCCCGCGCAACCCGGTGAGGATGAACCGGGTGAGGATAAATTAGAGTCCGCCGATCCGTCGCCTCTCGTGACACGACCCATACCGGGCCACATCGCAACACACTGAAGGACGACATGCCGATGACGGCCCGCTTCGTCAATCTCCGACGGGACCATCGGTGAGGAAGCGGGCCAGCCACGCCTGAGCGAACCGCAGGTCACGCAACGCGGTGGGCGCGGAGATGCCGAGTGCCAGTCCGGTCTCCCCGAGCGCGAGTCCGCCGAAGTAGCGCAGCTCGATCGCCTGCGCCTGGCGCGGGTGTTCCATCGCAAGCCGCGCCAGCCCGTCATCCAGGGCAAGCAGCGCATCTGGATCGGCATCACCACCCCGCGATGCAAGGAGCCCGACGAGCCGTTCCGGATCGAAGGTAACGCGAGCGCGCTCGCCGCCGCGCTTCTGCGCGGATCGCTCCTTCGCGTGATCCACGAGGACACGACGCATCGCCCGCGACGCTACGGCGAAGAAGTGCATGCGGTCCTGCCACTCTACAGGCCCGGCCGCGGCGAGCCGCAGATACGCCTCGTGTACGAGCGCGGTGGCGTCGAGCGTGTGGTCGGGGCGCTCACCCCGCAAGCGTCCACGCGCGAGCCCGCGGAGTTGCTCGCATACACGCGGAAGCAGCTCGTGGAACGCCTGCGCATCGCCATCACGCCAACGGCGCAGGTAGCAAGCGATGTCGTCTTCCGGGCCTGGTGACTGGGAAGTGGGCATGGCCTCATACCATACTTCCACCCTGTGCTGTTAGCAATCCGACAACTCGCTACCACTACACAGCCGCCAAGGCTCAGCGCGCTTCGCTGACATCGCGCGCCAACGATGCCAGCTCATCTGTAACAGCTACCACGGAGGCACCGAGGCGCGGAGAACTACGGAACTGCGGAACTGCTTACCTGCAGCACAGAGAACTGCTGAACTGCGGTACCTGCAGCACGGAGAACTGCAGGAGAACGGCAAGAGAGAACTGCAAGAGAGAACTGCAACGGCTTGAACCACGGAGACACGGAGACACGGAGAGAACCGCAACTGCAAAAGCCAGGGCAACTGCAACAGCGAATGTTTTAGGGGATCGCATCCGGGCCTCCTCTCGCCGAGGCGAGCGGAACCTGAGGATGCGAGGAGCCCCGAGTGCCGCGCCCGGGGCCAGAGGCGAAGAGCCGTTCCCAAAGTTTTTCGCTTTTCTCCGTGCCCCCGTGTCTCCGTGGTTCAAGCAGTTCCCCAAGCTTTTCTGCTTTTAGCCGTTGTAGTTGGCGGTTGCCGTTGCAGTTCTCTTGCAGTTCTCGCTTGCCGTTCTCTTGCAGTTCTCCGTGCTGCAGGTACCGCGGAGCTCTACACAGGAAAGATGCTTGCTCCGAGGTAGGCCCCTGATCCCTGCTTCCTGATCCCTCGGTAGTTCCTGAACCCTGCCCCCTGAACCCTGAACCCCGTAGTCCCCCGCTCACTCACCCTCGGCGCGTGGCAAGGTGAGGGTGAATGACGAGCCAACGCCGAGGGTGCTCTCGACTGTGAGATCACCGCCCATCGCTCTGGCCAGGTCGCGGCTGATGGCCAGACCCAGGCCCACGCCCTCGGCGGGGGTGCTGAAACGGCGGTCGACTTGCACGAATGGCTCGAAGATGTTCCCGAGCCTGTTCGCCGCGATACCGACGCCAGTGTCCGCCACGGTCACCGCTACCAAGCCAGGCAAATCGGAGTTTGCCGGCGGCTCGCGATTGGCCGCGGTCACCGTCACCCGTCCACCAGGCAGCGTGTACTTGGTCGCGTTCGTCAACAGGTTCACCAGAATCTGCCTGAGCTTCTCCGCGTCGGCACGCACACTCAGGGGACGCCCGTCGGGGCCCGATGGTGAAGGATCGACGCGATACGTCAGTCCCCTGGTCCGCATCTGCGGAGCCACGAGCGTCTCGACAGCCGCCAGGCTCTCGGATATCGGCACATCCTCGATGTCGTACAGTACGTGGCCGGCCTCCAGCTTCGCGTAGTTGAGGACGGAATTGATGAGCCCCATCAGATGTTGCTGAGCCGCCTGGATGCGCGTGAGGTCCTCCATCTGCCCCGGAGTGATGGGACCGCGAACACCCATCTCCATGAGCTGAGCGTAGCCGCCAATGGCGTTCAGTGGAGTCCGCAGCTCGTGGCTCATCATCGTGAGGAACTGCGCCCGGGCCATGTTCGCCTCCTCGGCGCGACTCCGCGCGTCCTCCGCTTCGCCGCGCACGTACTCGAGCTCGGCGCGCGCACGCACCTGGTTGGTCATGTCGACACCGTGGACGAAGACCCCCGAGCGGGAGCCATCCTCCTCCACCAGAGCCTGGTACACGAGGGTGAGGAACCGCTCCTCGGGTGGAGCGTCGGGTGAACGCTGCAGCCTTATTGGTAATTCGGTCCCGACGAATGTCTCTCCCGATTCGAGCACTCTGTCGAGTATCTCCGTGAAGCCCTGCTCCTCGGCTTCGGGCACAGCCTCGCGCAGGGGGCGTCCTACGACGTCGCGAAAGCCGACGAGCTGCTGGTAAGCGTCGTTAGCCATCTCGAAGACGTGCTCGGGGCCGCGGAGTACACAGATGAATGCTGGCGCTTGTCGGAACACGTTGGCGAGGCGTGCTTCGGCAGATTCCGCCCGCGACCGCGCTTCACGCTCGGCGACGTAGAGCATCGCCCGCGCCTCCTCGGCCCTGCGCTGCTCGCTGATGTCCTCGACGAGGTTGACTCTCCGTGCAGGTCGTCCATCGAACGCCGGAAGCATCGACACAGATTTCCTCACCCACACATCGCTCCCGTCCTTCCGCCGATAGCGCTCCTCGATCAGAACGCTCGGGATCTCCCCAGCAATCATGCGCCGGAGTTGGTGGTCATGCTCGGCGCGATCCTCGGGATGCACGAGCCCGAGGATGTTCAGGCCGGCCAACTCGGCGACGGTATACCCAGTGATCGCCGAATACGCTGGATTCACCTGGACGAGTCGACCGTCGAGCTCCGTGATCGCGAACCCCGTCGCCGCGTACTCGAACGCCAACCGAAAGCGCCGTTCGCTCACCCGAAGCCGCTCTTCGGCCACCACGCGTGCCGTGGTCTCCTGCATCACGGCGAGAACGCCATTGATCCGACCATCGTCGTCGCGCACGGGACTGCAGCCGTAGGTCCAGTACACATCTTCGAGACGGCCGTTGCGGGTGATGGGCAGCAGGTAGTTCTCGTTCCATGTTGGCTCGCCGCGGGTCATCACCTGCTCGATCTGCGGCGCGATAGTGGGCCAGACCTCGGACCAACACTCGCACGCGCGCGCGCCGAGCGCGCCGGGATGCCGTTCGGAGCCCAGACTCGGAAGGTAGGCATCGTTGTAGAATTGGATGAGCTCCGGCCCCCACCACAAGCACATGGGGAAGGGTGAGCTCAGCACGATCTGGACGGCTGTGCGGAGGCTCTGGGGCCAATGTTCCACGGGCCCAACCGGCGTTCTGGCCCAGTCGAAGGCGCGCGTGAGCGCGCCCATCTCCCCGCCTCCCGCAAGCACTCGCTGGGCAGATCCCGCAAGGTTGCCGGAGTAGTCGATCCAGTCGCGCGTCCCGTCAGGGGCGTCGTCTTTCACCACGAACGTATCCCTCGATTGGCATGTACCACATCGATTGCCAATAACTGCTTTACAATGGCCGCCTGCCGCGTTGCCAGCAAGGAGAGCGCCGCCGAGCACGGTACGGAGCACGGTACCGAGCGTGGCATCGAGCATGGTATCCGGCGCGCGCCCACTCGGGATACCACACCCCCTTGCCCCCTCCGTGCTTCCTGACTATTCCAGAGCATGCTCAATATCGACCTTAGGAACAGTCGTGCCCTCGTGGCGGGTGTGGCAGATGATGCCGGATACGGATTCGCCATCGCCAGGGCTCTCGCCGAGGCTGGCGCATCGGTAGTCGTCGGAACGTGGCCGCCGGCGTTGAACATCTTCCACAACCTGCTGGAGCGCGGCAAGATCGACGAGTCGCGCCGACTCCCGGGTGGGGGAATGCTCGAATTCGAGAAGATCTACCCCCTCGACGCGGCCTTCGACACCCTGGCCGACGCACCCACGGAGCTGCGGGAGAACAAGCGTTACCGGGACACCGGCGACTTCTCGATCGACGGGCTGGCCAACCGGCTCGTCGCCGACTTCGGCGAGCGACCGCTCGACATCGTGATACACTCGCTCGCCAACGGCCCCGAGGTGACCAGGGCCCTCATCGACACCAGCCGTTCGGGCTACCTCGCGGCGCTCGGCGTGAGTGCCTACTCGCAGGTCGCCATGGTGAGACGCCTGGCGCCGCTCATGCGCGAAGGCGGGTCATTCCTCTCGCTCACCTACATGGCGAGCGAACGTGTGATCCCCGGCTACGGCGGCGGCATGTCGTCGGCCAAGGCCGCCCTGGAGAGCGACATGCGAGTGCTCGCATACGAGGCCGGGCGGAAGTATGGCTCTAGGGTGAACTGCATCTCCGCCGGCCCGCTCGCCTCGCGCGCAGCCAGTGCTATCGGGATAATCGAGCAGATGGTGCAGTACGCTTCGGCCAACTCGCCTCTCACCCAACCGCTGGCCGCGGCGGAAGTCGCCGCCGCCGCCGCATTCCTCTCCAGCCCCCTCGCCAGCGGCATAACCGGCACGGTGCTGTACGTGGACAAGGGCTACCACGCGATGGGAATGGCGGTGGAACTACAGGGTTCAGGGGGCAGGGTTCAGGGTTCAGGAACTACGAACTACCAGGGATCAGGAAGCAGGGATCAGAAAGGGCCCGTCGGGGAGAGCTCTCTACTCCGAGGCAGTTCCTGAACCCTGAACCCTGCCCCC
>DATCXG010000156.1:0-13179 GCA_036565945.1 Gemmatimonadaceae bacterium | reverse complement strand
AAGCCGTGCCCGGAAGCGAAATCGCCGTGGATACGCTCACCACTCGGCGCGCGCACGATCATGCCAGCCAGGTGCGCCGCGCCAGCAGCCTCGCACGTCTCCAACGCACCCATCGCAGCCAGCACGCGCGACGCCTCAGGGCTCAGATACTCGGCACACGGCTTCTCGCGCGGGAAGCGCGCGCGGTCGAGCAGAAGTACGTCAACGCCGGAGCGAGCGAGGTGCCAGGCCGTGGATGCGCCGCCCGGGCCTCCACCCACCACTATCACCTGGGCGTCGGTCACGCGGTCCCGCGGCTCGCGTGGTGTGGTCTCACGCGATCGCTCAGTCGTGAGACGCGCCGGAAGATCTCCATGTAGCGCCAGTGCGGGCGCGGCAGGTGCAGGAGCGAGGCGACCCGGGTGAGGTAGGGAAGTATGCGCGAGCGCGAGTCGGCGGAGAACATGAAGCGCGGGTGGCTCGCGGCGAAGCTGCGCAGCACACCCAGGCAATCCTCCAGATCGAGATCGTGCGAGAAATAGAAGCGCGGCAGAAGCAGCGTGTCGTCCTGCGCGATCACGCCCTCGTCGATTGCGATACGTTGCAGCCTGGTGCCGGGGTAGATGCGAAGACCAACGGTGAGATACACCGCGTCGCCGCGCGACATGCGCCAGGCGGCGAAACGGAGCGTCTCCTGGAGCGTGGCCCGCGTCTCACCCGGGCCGCCCACGAGGAAGATCCAGAGCACCCCCATCCCCGCGCGCTCGACCTCCTCCGCCACGCGCCGCACGCACGCCGCATCGAAGCCCTTTCCGAGCCGCTCGAGTACCGGGTCGCTCGCGCTCTCGGCGGTGATGCCCAACCAACGAAAGCCCGCCCGGCGCATGGGAGCGAGCAGGTAGGGCGGAACCGCGGCGGGAGTGAAGTTCGTGGTGTCGAGCTTCACACGCAGCCCACGTCGCACGATCGCCTCGCAGACGGCGGCGGCGTGGCGTGGCGGGGCGTTGAACGTGGAGTCGACGAACTCGAAGTTGCGCACCCCGGCATCGCGACGGAGTGCGGCCATCTCGTCCACCACTCGCTCGGGATCGCGCAGCCGGTAACCCCAGCCTTCCACGTTGAGGTAGGTGCAGTAGATGCACTTGAAGACGCAGCCCCGTTTGGTCTGGATGGGTACCGTGCCGCCACGCCGCTCGTAGGCGCGGACGTCTACCCAATGATTCATGTGCGTTTCGGGGAGCGAATCGATGTCTGCGTCGCCGCCAGGGGGAGTGATCACGATGCGCTCGCCATCGCGCCGGACCACACCCGGGATGTCGCCGGGCGTGCGACCGGCGGCGAGCGACTCCATTATCGCCACAGTGGCCCGCTCGCCGTCGCCCGCTACGGCGTAGTCCACGCCCAGTTCGCGGAAGAGCGAATCGGGCGCGACACCGAATGCCGCTCCACCAGCTATCACGCTGGCCGTTGGCGCCGCAGCGCGCAGCGTGCGCAGCAGGCCAGCCGCTTCCGGCGTGTAGTGCTGCAGTGCCACGAGGTCGCTGTTGTCGATGTTCCGCACCGAGAGGCCGATCACATCGGGATGGAAGTCGCGCGCGGCGGCGGCCGCGTCCTCGTGCGGGTGGCGCGAGAAGCAGAGGTCGGCCACTCGGACATCGTGAGCGGCGGCGTCGAGCGCGGCCGCAACGCAGGCAAGACCGTTGGGCACCACCGGCATGGGCTGGCGCTCCCGGTTGGCATTCACCAGCAGCACTCGCGTGCGGGTGGATTGCGATGGGGAAGTGGCGAGGCGAGCGTCAGTCGACACGGACGAACTCCAGGCCGCCCAGGGTGAGCGTATCGGCTTGCACTCTGTAGTCGAAGCTCACGACTCCGGAGTCGGGCGGCTCGAAGGTGATGATCACCGTTGTTCCACCGGCCTCCCATCGCGCGTTTGCAATCACCGTGTCGGCGATTCCGGCAGCCACGCTCGTGGCGATCACCGAGCGCCGCGCCGTGGAGTCGCTCTGGAACGACCAGATGGTCTGCGACGAGTGGATGTCCCCGTCGTCAGTGGCGAAAATCACGGTGCGCGACCACTGCCCGACGAGCATGGGATCGTCGCTGCCGCCGCCTCCACCCCCACCACGTGCGCTGGTTCCGGCGCGGGTGATGGGGCCGCTCGCATCGGTGCAGGCCATCACGGAGAGCACGGCGACCACTACCACCCACACGGCCACGGCCGCCCGCGCCCGTGCGGTGGGCGATCCATGATGTGTCGCCCACGCGCCAGCATGGCGCGAGTGTGGCGGCAGCCGCGCGTGATCGGCGCGCTCCACCAGTGATGCTCGGTGCGTCACTGGAGCACGAGTCATTGGAGCATCACTCATTGGAGCACGAGAAGTAGTCCGACCGCGGCCCCGGCAGCTCCGCTCAGGAAATTCACGCCGTCGTTGTCCAGCCATGCCAACCCTCCCGAATGACGGGTGGGCGCGCCGCAACTATGTACCGCACGCTCCGTGGCGATATCGCATCGCGCGCACCAGCGTCTCGCTTGCCAGAGCGCGCCCAGGAGCGAGTCCGTGAGCGCGCCGGCAACGCCTCCGGCTACGGCCGCAATTGTCGCTCCAGTCGGCCAGTGTAGCAACCAGATCACCAGGGCGATGAAGATCGCGCCAGCCGCACTGGCGAGGAGTCCTTCAGGGGTTACGGCGCCCGAAGTGCCCGCGGGCACCGCTTGCCAGGTGGTGATGAGCCGGGGCGGAGCAGCGGCGAGCGTGCCGATCTCCGTGCCCCACGTATCGGCCGTGGCGGCGGCCAGTGCGCCGGCGCCGAGTGCCATCCAGCCGTCCCAGGGTGCCAGTAGCGAGAGCAGTGCCGCCAGCGTGAACAGGCCACCGTTGGCCAGCACCTGAGCGGCGTCGCGCGCGCCGCCCTTGGCCACTATTCCGTTCGTGCGTTGCGCGCGGGTGCTGGCGCGCAGCTGCGAGAGAGCGCTCGACGTTACGAAGAACGCGATGACGAGCGCGCCCCAACTCCAACCGGCTCCCACGGAAACCGTGCCGACCACGAGAGCCGCGACCGCGCCCCCACGCGTGAGCCAACCCGCACGCGAGCCGGCGAGGACGATCGCGCACGCGACCAGGAATCCGACCACGGCGCGAGTAATCACTCCGGCTCCCGCGCCGCCTCCTCGTCTATGAGCATCTGCATGATGCGGCGGCGGAGCTCCGGCGGGGCCTTCTCGATCTGCTTGCGTCGCTCGAGGAAGCGGAGAAAAACCTCCTCATGTCTGAAGTGTGGGTAACAGCGCCGGCAGATGGCGAGATGCGCGCGGATGCTCTCCTCCACCTCTGGCGTCAGCTCTCCATCGAGAAATTCGTGGATCTTCTCTATGGCCTGCGCACACGTCATCGATGGCGCCATGACTACGGGATTCGGGATCGGGGATTCAGGCTTCACGGGCTCGTGCCAGAGACCAGGGACCAACGTTCAGGGAATGGCGAGTGGCGATCGTCGCCCGCTCCGGCAGCACTCTGCCGGGATGATTCAGTCGCTACATTGGGAGTCATCGCCGAGACCAACTTGTGATTCGGGGCTTCAACTCCCTGGTTATTCAACCTTCTATCCACCGTGCCGGTTCCACGGCTTGAACACAATATCGGTGCTGATTAGCTTAGCGCACTCTTCCTGAGCGCCGTCCCCTACCTTCGGCTCCGCATCTTCTCTCATACAATGACGATCACCGTCGATGCGTTACTCCCCCTCAGCTTCCTCGAGGCGGTGCGTAAGGTGGACCGCCCCGACGACGATCTCGAAGCGGAGCTCGTGCCGGAGCTGAGGAACAAGCGCCTGGGACTGAGCGACACGGTGTACGCCCAGATCCGGCGTTACACCGAGGCTTCCAGGCACCACCAGCGCGCTGTTCAGGATGAAGCGGCGGGTATAGCCAAGCTCATCGGTAGACGCCCCGACGCCGAGGAGATCTTCCGGGCGGCCGGCCGCTACATCGCCGCCCGGGCCTACCATGCGATCCCAGGCGTCACGCGCGCCCTCATACCGGTGCTCCCGTCGTTCGTGGCGCGCCCTCTGGCGCTCCGCCACACGCGACGCATCGCCGACCGCTACCTGAACGGTTCGGTACGGCGGTCGGGCGCGTTCATCATACTCAACGTACCGCACTCCGCCACCGTAGACAGCGCCCCCGGCCGCGCTGGCTGCGCGTACTACGAGGAGTTCCTCACGGAGTTGTTGCGCCTTCTGGGCACGAGTGTGGGCTCGGCGGATCACGTGCGGTGCGCGTCGCGGGGCGAGGGGAGCTGCGAGTGGCGGGCGGAATGGAGCGCCATCACGCAGGCGGGAGCAGTGGAGAGCGAGTCCAGGGCGTAGGGACGCTGGGTCAGGGGTCGGTGCCGATCGAGGCGTAGTAGTCGATGATGCGGTCGCGCGAACCGGCCCGGGTGTAGACGTCCGGCCGTCGCTTCTCGATCACGTCCACTATTACCGCCGCCGCCTCTTCGGCGCTCTGCGAGTTCGGGATCTGCCAGGAGTCGGGCCCGCCATGGCGCGCGTTGTGCCCGAAGTCGGTTCGCACCACTCCCGGTGAGACGACGGAGAACTCGATCCCCGGGTGCGTCTGCTGTACTTCCTCCCGGAAGTTTGCGGTGAGCGCGTTCAGGAAGTGCTTCGACGCGTTGTACGCCGACCGGGTGACCACGTACGGTATGCGCCCCAGCATCGACGAGATGTTGACCACTTGTCCCGCGCCGCGCGACTTGAAGTGCGGCAGGATCTCCTGCATCCCGTACAGTGCGGACTTGACGTTGATCCGCATCATGTCGTCGATGTCATCATCCGTGAGCTGCGAGGGCAGGCAGGATATTCCTCGCCCCACATTGTTCACCCAGACGTCGACGTGGCCGAAGTGTGCGATGGCGCGATCGACGACACGGCGAACATCCGCGCGGCTCGTCGCATCGGCGACGACTGGCAGGGCTCTCTCGCCGCACTGAGCTGCCACCGCGCGCAGCGCATCCTCGCGGCGCGCGACCAGCACGAGCGACGCACCGCGCGCAGCGAGCGATTGGCCTACCGCGGCGCCGATCCCGCCGCTTGCTCCGGTGATCACTACGATCTTATCGAGCATCTCCCTTCCCACGTTGTTGAGGTTGACCCCTTTCCTACTACGTAAAGATGCGGGTGCGCGCAAGGATCCCATGTGCCGTCCCAAGCCCGTGGTCGGGGTTCATCTTTTGTCGCTGCGCCGGGCTCCTGACGCAACACGGGCTGCCGAATTCCCCCGGCAGCCCGCGTACATGTTGACACTGGCCGGCGCCGCCAGGAGCGGCGCGGAAACCGCTACTTGTTCTGCATGTTGAAGAGGTTCGACACGGACGGCGCGCCCGCCACACCATCGAAGCTCCCGGTCGCGACCAACTGATAGCCGCCCGCCTTGGTGAGGAACACGTTCGTGAAGGTGGCGATACCGTCGGCGCCGGTGGCTCTGGTCACCACGCTGCTCGGTGCGGATGTGCCATCCTGGAAGAACGCGATCGAGCTGCTGTTACCGGCGATGCCGATCGTGACCATCACGCCCGGAAGCGGGCTGCCGTTCAGCGTAGTCACTCTCACCCGAACCGGGTCGCCGTTGGTGTCCGCCAGGGGGCGGCTGATCAGGCCATTGGCAATCGGGTTCCCGTACGCCACCGTCACGCTCTGCATGTCGATGACGGCGCTCGGGCTGAGCTCGCTCGCCGCACCGCCGACGCCACCCACGAGGAATGCCGCGTGCAGCTGCTGTGGCGTCAGGAAGGCGACCGCGCGCCGCGCTAGCGATAGTGGATTGAGCGCACCGAGCTCGAGCGACGCCGACCGGGCTGCGAACGATGGTGGCGCTGCGCAGTCCAGCGTCTCCATAGGCAGGATCGTGCTGACGTGCTGCAACCTCAGGGTACTGGTGATATCGACGTCGCAGAGGCCGATGGTCAGCGGCGACGAGAACGTCAACGCGCCCGATGCGATTGTCGGAATCGTGGCGATCTCGAAGGCGCTGCCCACTTTTGGATCGTTCGTGATGAAGTTCGGGAGTCTGAATCCGTAGATCAGGAAGCGCTTCGCCTGTGACGATGCACTGATCGACGCTCCCCAACCATGCGGCGCCTCGGCTGCCCAGTTGGGTGACGCACCCCGCTCGTAGCTGCCCGCGGCGCCGTCGACCAGGTCCTTGCCACGGACTTCGTACATCCAGCCGTCGCCGAGTGCACCCGCTACGCTGAAGCTACTGGGCACGGTCGACGTGATATAGCTCTCCATACACCCGAGGAAGCCAGTCGTCAGGTTGTTGAACGCGTCGCCCGTGGCGGTGCTCTTCTGTGCGCTCGTGCCCCGCATCGCGGCGAGCCGCGCCAGCCCATCGAACGCCTTGTCGGTCGCGCCAGCGTTTGGCCCATTCTTCGACAGCGACTGCAGATCGCCGATGATCGTGAACAACTCATCCTTGTTCGACGCAGCGTAGTCCCGCGCGTTGGACTTGAGCGAGACGAAGTCGCAAGTGAGTGCGAGCGCGGTAGCCGACGCGCTCGACAGTGCGTTTGACGGCGCGGTCGGTGCGGGAGCCGGGGGATCGCCGCACGCGACGAGCGCAATGGCGGTGGCCGAGAGAAGAGATGCGACTCTGAGCGAATGGCGCATAGAGAACTCCAGGAGCGTTTGTAGAACTACGGAACGGACGGTCGAAGCAGGGGCGCTTGCCGTCGGGGGAGGCACGAGGAGTCGCAACCGGTCGTCGTGATGATGATCCGGTCTGGAATAATCAATTGGATCCTTTGACGAGCGCCTGGTATCGTGGATCTGCGCGGAGGTCCTTCAGCCACCACGACCTGTCCTTGGCGGCGAAGGCGCGCTGCTGCGGGTTCGCGGCCAGGACCCTCGCGATGAGATCGAGCGCCGTGTCCGTGTCCCCGCTCTGCGCGTAGATGATCGCCGCCAGGTTCGCGAGCTCGCCGCGTGGGTCGATCTGCGCGTCACCCTGCGCGGCGCTGGCGAGGGCCTGCGCGCTGTCCTTCTCACCAGCCCGAACGAACGCCAGCCCGACCATCATCTTCCCCTTGAGCTTGTCGAACTCCTGCACGTTGGCGGGGCTGACCTTCACGTACTCGTCGTACGTCGCCCACACCTCCCCCATCTTGGGCGGCTGGGCGGTGGGGAGGGCGTACAACCAGAGCTTACACTCGGTGAATCGATAGCTCTCGGGGAACCGCAGCCGACCTTCATTGCACCACCGCTCGGCCTCGTCGCGGATGCCCAGATCCAGTGATGCGAGGAAGAGTCGTAGGATCGTCTTGTCGACGTCGGTGAGGTAGGGGTCGGCCCTGTACGCGTTCTCGGCGGCGAGCTTGGACTCGGAGAGCTGGCCCTTGTTGTTCAGCAGGTGGCTCAGGACGTTCCACGCCGTTGCCCGCCGGTCGTTCGCCGCTGTCGAGGCGCGCAGGTCGCGCTCCGCCGATGATAGGAGCGCAGCCGCGGCGGTGGGGTCGGGGGCGAGGTTGTTGAGCCACTGCCAGTAGTGGAGCGTGCCGCGCAACTCGATCGCATCCGCGTCGCTTGGTGCCTTGAGGAGAGCTCGATCGGCGTCCGCCAACCCGGCATCGATCCACTTGGTGAAGTCGAGGCCCGAGGCGCCGACAAGTCGGGATGCCCGGTACCCGAGCCATCCTCGTTCCACTATCGGAGTTCGCCAGTCCTTGTCCATCGCTTCGACGTTCGCCAGCGCCGAGTCGGCCTGGTTGATCTTCCGCAGCGCCGCGGGGACATCACGCGCCACCACCAACGCATCTACTTCCGATATCCGTTCCCTGGCCCGCTGCATCGCTTCCCACGCGGCGGCGTTGCGCGTACCGACCCTCGAGACCAGCTCCTGGATCTCCTGACCCACGCGCCTGCGGAGGAACAACGACACCTGGTGGGCCACCGAGTCCTGCAGTGCGAGAGAACTCCCTCGGGCTGCCTCGATCTGCGTCTTGTCGATCTGGGAGCCGCTCCTCGCGTCGTCGAGTCGTACGGTGACACGCACGCTGTCGTTGCCCATCGGTTCCACGATGCCGTTCACGATCGTGCCCACTTTCAGCGCCCGCGCGATGCTGTCGGTAGCGATCCCATCTTTCCCCTTGAAGGCGGCCGACCCATTGCGCGACGTGACCTTCAACTGGGACACCGCGCTCAACTCGTCGATGAGCGCCTCTGTGAGGCCGCTCGCCAGGTACTCGAGCTGCTTTCCGGGGCTTCGATCCTGGAAGTACATGACGGCGATGCTCGTCTTCGCGAAGTCACCCTCGAGCCCTTCCATCGTCGGAGGTGCTTGCGTGGCCTTCCACCCGAACCAGCCGCCGGCCGCCAGCAGCGGCAGCGCGACAGCGGCCGCGATCAGGCGCATCCTCTTGCGCCGCGCCGCGAGTGCCGGTAGCTGCAACGTCGAGGCTGCCACGGCAGTCGCCGCGATGCTCTCTCGTCTTCGCCGCGCCGCGCCTTCGTCATCAGTCAGCGCGTTCGCGAAGTCGATTGCCGAACGGAACCTGTCAGCCGGTACCTTCGCCATCGCTCTGACGATCGCGTCTTCCACCGCGTCCGGTACGGTGCCGCGTACGATCTTGAGGCTCGGCACGTTATCGAGCGAGTGGCGGGCGAGGAGCGCCATCGCCGTAGGCCCGGTGAACGGCGGCTGTCCCGCCAGCATCTCGTACACAACGCACGCGAGGCTATAGATGTCACTCTCCGCCGTGACCTCCCTGCTCGCCATCGCCTGTTCGGGCGACATGTACGTTGGTGTGCCGACCGCCATCCCGGTTCGCGTGAGAGTCTCCCCACCAGCCACGGAAACAGCGCGCGCGATGCCGAAGTCGGCGACCATCGCACCGGCGCTGCTCAGCAGGATGTTCTCCGGCTTGATGTCGCGGTGGATGACGCCCTTCGAGTGCGCATAGGCGAGGGCGCCGGCCACCTCGCGAGCGATCTGGATTGCGTCGTCTATGGAAAGCTGTCTCTCGCGGTCCAACCGGTCACGCAGCGATGCCCCGTCCACGTACGGCATGGTGTAGTACAGGAGCCCCTCGGCCTGTCCCGAGTCCAGAACGCCTACGATGTGTGGGTGCTGAAGCGCGGTGCCCACCTCGATCTCACGAAGAAAGCGCTCGGCGCCCAGGCTGACCGCGAGCTCGGGGAGGAGTACCTTGACCGCTACCTGTCGGTTCTGCGCGACATCGCGCGCGAGGTAGACGGTCGCCATGCCGCCGCGACCGAGCTCGCGATCGAAGGCATAGCGTCCCGCCAGGGCAGTCTGGAGCGACGAGAATGAGATTCGGGATGTCGTCGATTCCACCGTGTGCCCGCCGAACAGAAAGAGATGACAGACATGCGACCGCCACTATACCGCACACGAGCCCGACGCGGGAACGCGGTGCTCCGCGTGCCCCGGGCAAACTCGGATTACGATGATGCCGGATAGCGGCCCCGGTCGCGCTCCCGGAGGAGCCGCGGCCGCGGCCGAGCTGCATACATTTGCGATTTTTAATGGAATCCGCAAGCACCGGCCGTGGCGCTGACTGGCTGTGTCTCCTACGGGCGCAGGATCTTTCTAAGGCCTCTGGCTGGTTGGCGCGGCGGGCCCATCGGGCCGCTCGGTCGGCGCTTTCGCTCCTGGCCCGGGAAGGGTCGCTGGTATTGCGCCCTCGGCTTCGATCGCTAGCAGTTGCTCCACGGATGATGCGCGGTAGATGACCACCGACCCCGAAGCTGGCAGCCCACCGGTATCCGCCGTGGGACCATACGTGGAGTAGAGAGCCTGTCCCCACATCCGTATGTACGCCGTCAACTGCCCACGGTGATGGGAGGTGTGCGTGATGCGCCGTGTGAGCACCCACGCGCGCGAGCGGGGGACATCGAAGAACCTGACCTCGCCCTCGTACCAGGACTCTGGCCGGCTCTCGAGCACCGCCAGGCGCTCGGCGGACACCGCGGCATAGTGCTCGAGGAAGGCTCGGCGATCCTCGGTTTGCGGTAACGTCGGGAGTGTGACCACGATGTCGAGCATCGTGCGCATCCAGCCATCCTCGCTCACGCACTGGTGCACCATGTGTTCGTGCGGCGTCCGCGCGCGCGGCTCGGGTCGCCAGTCCATGCGCTCATCCGGCACCTGGGACCATACACCGAGCGTCTTCAGGCGCTCTGTGCGATAGGTTTCGAAGAGAAAGTCGTAACGACCCATGCTATCCTCGGTAATTGGTACTCGATCATGATCGTCGCCCGCGGCCATCCGGGCAAGGCGTCTCTGCCCTGTCTGACTTCACCCGCCGCTTGCCTGTCCACCGCTCCGTGCTAGCTTCTATCGTTCGAGCGGAACGTCACGATCTTCGGCGCGAGCGCCTTCCCAGGAGAATATTCGGAATGACGCCGTCACACACCCGCGGGATCGCCGCGGCACTGCTTGCCGCGGTTGCCTTCTCGGCCTGCGGCAGTACCAATCGGGGCGCCGCGCAGGCCTCCCAGCCAGTGAACGGCGGGCAGGAGGGCGGGGGCCCGGCAGTCGCGGAGCGACCGGCGGTGGCAGAGGCGAGGGCCGACAGCGCTCGTTATCCGTACACCGAGGCGGATATCCATTTCATGTCAGCCATGATCGGCCACCACGCCCAGGCCATCGTCATGTCCGGCTGGGCGCCCAGCCACGGCGCCAGCGCTTCCGTGCGCACTCTGGCGGCGCGGATCATCAATGCCCAGCAGGACGAGATCATCATCATGCAGCGGTGGCTGCGTGATCGACTTCAGCCGGTGCCGGAAGCTTCCCCCACCGGGATGAAGATGATGATGAATGGGGGCGAGCATGAGATGCTGATGCCCGGGATGCTCACCGAAGCCCAGATGAAGCAACTGGACGAGGCGAGGGGGAAGGAGTTCGACCGGCTGTTCCTCACCTTCATGATCCAGCACCATCGCGGCGCCGTCTCCATGGTGACTGACCTGCTCGGCTCGCGTGGCGCCGCCCAGGATGAGACGGTGTTCAAGTTCGCTTCCGACGTGAACGTCGATCAGTCCACCGAGATAGCTCGGATGCAGAAGATGCTCGTCGCCACCGTGTTCGAGGACACTTCCAGTGATCACCGGTCTGTCGAAGGTCCGTGAGCCCTACTCCGCCCCATCAGAGGAATCAGCAATGGCACCTGCGTATCAGACTAGACGTCCAGTGACTCGACCGGCCGCCGCGCCGCTGTTGTCGCTGTCGCTCGCTCTCGGACTGTTGTCCGTGGCGGCGTGTGCACCATCCACCTCTTCCTCGCGCGCCGACATGCCGCGGCCAGTCGGCAACATGGCGACCGCGGCGCCTAGTCCTGATCCGCGCGTAGGCCTCCATGCCGGGTTGATGGATGCCGGCGAAGCGACGTGGAACCTGCGCGTGCTCTCCAAGACTCCGCCGTCCGAGAAGTTTGCCGGGATCACCAACTCCGACCTGGCCTTCACCGGCCCCTACGCCATCCAGGGCAGCTACAACGGTTATCAGGTCTGGGATATCACCAATCCGAGCCAGCCTACGCTGAAGACGGCGTACGTTTGCCCGGCATCGCAGAGCGACGTCTCGGTCTACAAGAATCTGCTCTTCGTCTCCGGCGAGGGACTTTCCGGACGTATCGACTGTGGCACGCAGGGCGTGCAGGATGTCGTCAGCGGCGAGCGGCTGCGCGGCCTCCGCATCTTCGACATCAGCGACATCACTCATCCGGTGAATGTCGGCAACGTGCAGACCTGCCGCGGCTCGCACACGCACACGGTACTCGCCGACCCGAAGGACACCGAGAACGTCTACGTCTACATCTCGGGCTCGGCCGGAATACGGTCGTCGGAGGAGCTCGCCGGCTGCAGTGACGCGAAACCCGAGGAAGATCCCAACTCGGCGCTGTTCCGCATCGAAGTCATCAAGGTGCCACTGGCCCATCCCGAACAGGCGGCGATCGTCAGCTCCCCCCGGATCTTCCACGACCTCGTAGCGCCCGCACGGCACGGCGAGTCGCCCGAGGATGTTGCCCGTGCGGCGAAGGAAGCCGAGGCCGCGCGTGCCAGGGGCGAGTTCACCGTGACCCTGATGGGCATGGAGAGGGTTCTTCCGTCGCGCTTCACCGAGCCGATGCTCGACAGCATCGTCCATAGCCGCAACGGTACGGGCCCCGCGACCGCCGCTGACAGCGCTGCGCTGCGTGCGGGGCTTCAGGGCATCATCTCGAAGATGTTTGGTGAATCCACCAACGGTGACGGCGGACCGCGCCCCGGGCCAACCCAGTGTCACGACATCACCGTCTATCCGGCACTCGGCCTGGCCGGCGGCGCCTGTGAAGGCTACGGGCTCCTGTTGGACATCAGCGATCCGGCCAATCCCGTTCGCATCGATGCGGTGGCCGACTCGAACTTCTCCTACTGGCACTCGGCCACGTTCAACAACGATGGCAGCAAGGTCCTGTTCACGGATGAGTGGGGCGGCGGTGGAGCGCCCAAGTGCCGCGTGACAGACAGACACGAGTGGGGAGCGGACGCGATCTTCACGCTCGCCGACCGCAAGATGCACTTCCAGGGCTACTACAAGTTGCCGGCACCACAGACTGAGGAGGAGAACTGCGTGGCCCACAACGGCTCGCTGATCCCCATCCCCGGGCGCGACGTCATGGTGCAGGCGTGGTATCAGGGCGGCATCTCGGTGTTCGACTGGACCGATGCCAAGCACCCGAAGGAGATTGCCTTCTTCGATCGTGGCCCGGTGGACTCGACCCGGATGGCCATGGGTGGGTCGTGGTCCATCTACTGGTACAACGGTGTCATGGTCAGCTCCGAGATCGCCCGCGGCCTGGACATCTTCGAGCTCGTGCCGAGCGCGTTCATCTCGGAGAACGAGATCGACGCGGCTAAGTCGGTGCACCTCGAGTATCTGAACACTCAGGGCCAGCCCCAGTTTGTCTGGCCGGCGAGCTTCTCGTTGGCGCGCGCCTACGTCGATCAGCTCGAGCGGTCGAATGGCCTCACTGCCGACAGGGTGTCCGACGTGCGCAAGGCACTCACCAGCGCCGAGAATGCATCAGGAGCTGAACGGCGGAACGCGTTGACGCAGCTGGCGACTCAGTTGGAGAGTGACGCTAGCGGGGCAGGCGACGCGGCGAAGGTGCGGGTACTGGCGAGCTCCGTGAAGGAGCT
>DATCXG010000152.1:0-13048 GCA_036565945.1 Gemmatimonadaceae bacterium | reverse complement strand
TGCGGCGAACTGGTAGCTCGCGGCTGGGGCACCCGAGGGCCGAGCTTCGACTCTGACATCATCATTATTGCCACACCCCGGCTACATCAAGCAGCAAACGAACAGGAACTGCGAGGCCATCAAACTGAGCGGAAGGTGGCGCAGCAGGGCCGCGCCGGGGATGACCTTCGCGCTACGCGTCAGGGCTTGCGACCGCTCGACCGTGAAGCCGTCGTTCTTCAGCAATCGCACAGCCGCCGGCACCGACATGAAGTTCAGATGTGGATCGGGGTATGTGGGAAATAGCCCCTGCAGTCGCCTGAACGCGTCACGATAGCGCCATCGGTTCAGGTACGTCAGGATGAAGTGGCCATCGGGAGACAACTTCCTCTCCACGAACAGCAGGAACCGGTCAGGATCGCGCACGTACTCGAACATGCCCGACGCCACGACGACGGTGAATCGCCGGCCGGGGAAGCAGTCATCTTCGTGGTTGAGATCCGCGATCACGAAGTGCTCCGGATCCTCGCGGACCGGGATGACATCGCCGGCGATGTCCACACCGAAGTATTCAATGGTGGCTGGCAGCAGGCTCCGCAGCGTCCCGGGACCACAGCCGATGTCGAGCAGTGTCGACACGTTGCCAGGTAATCGTGCGATGGCATTGGCGATGAGTCGCAGCCGCGGGTGAGGGCGGTCGAACGTTTGCGCTCTCTGATTCCAGTGCCGAGCGATGAGCGTGCCAGACAGTGGCGCCGCGCTCTTCTTCGTGAATGTTGCCATGGTCCCTCCTCGGCCGCAGCTGGCGGTACGCAGCGAGGAGGATGGTCCTACCCGGCCGCGGCCGGTAATGCCGATCGCGTACACACCGACGTGGCGTGCACGCGACCGCGATTCAGGCCGCAGATATTATGTCGCTCCGTTCTGCACGCAAGCTGAACCAGACCAACTAGCAGGCTGAAACCGCTACTACGGAGAACTACTGAACTACCGGACTGCTTACCTGCAGCACGGAGAACTGCAGGTAAGCAGTTCAGTAGTTCTCCGCGCCTACTTCGACGCTCGGGGCTAGCTCGAAGGCCTGATCCCGCCGCGCTAGTGCTGGCCCTGCGCGGGATGCAGGGTGCGCTCGAAGAAGGCCCAGGTCAGGTTCCACGAGTCGATCTGTGCCGGGGAGTCGTCACGCTCGAGGGTCACTGGGTCGACGCGGCGGCTGAAGGTGTGGCCCTTGGAGTGCGGCCCGGGGGCCGGGTCGACATAGATCTTCGTCTCGGCGAGGTCGGGCTTGAGTGCGCGGAGCGTGTACACCATCTGCTGGTCCTCCACGAAATTCACGTCCTCGTCGTTGGTCGCCACGTGCACGAGGATGGGGACCTTCAGGTTGGCGGCGTGGAATACCGGCGAGCGCTTGATGTACTCATCGCGATTCTCGAAGGGCAGCCCCTGGATGCCCTCCTGTGCGGCGTAGCTGCGCTGATAGCCGGGTCCCTTGAACGAGAGCCGGAAGACCAGGTTAGTCACCGGGACGATGGCCGCGCCGCTCTTGAATGGGTGCTGGTCGCGAAAGAGGACGTGCGACGTGATGAACCCGCCATGGCTCCAGCCCATGATACCCAGGCGGTCCATATCGACATACGGAAGCGTCTGGAGATAATCGACGGCGGAGATCACGTCGTCGATCTCCTTGCCGCCGTAATCGATCGCCTTGTAATGCTGCTCACCGAAGCCCGTGCTGCCGCGGTACTCGGGCGTGATGATCACGTAGCCGCGCTGGACCGCCTCGCGAATGAAAGGGAAATAGCTGGTGGTCATGTCGCTATGCACGCCACCGTGCACCCACACCATCGCGGCGTGCCCCTTGGCGCCGCGCTTCTGGAGCGGCGCGAACAGGTATGCCGGGATCTCCATGCCGTCGATACGGCTCTTGTAGGTGATCTTCCGGAACTCCATCACGCCCTGGCTGCGAGCCGCGAAGACGCTGTCGGTGACTCGCTTCTCGGCCATGTCGCGCTCGCACCGGCAAGTTGGCAGGTCCGCCGGAGTCTTGCTCACGTAGAGCTGGCGCGCTCGTGCCGTATCCATGACCACCTGCTGTCGCTGCCGCGCAGCCGGTGGCTGGGCGGCCGACGTCTGGGCAACTGCCGTAGTCGTGGCAAGCGCGATGGTGAGCAGAGCAAGGCTCGCGCTGCGCGCCGCGTGCGGGCCTCCCCGCGTGGATCGATTGAAAGGCATTGTCGCTGGCATGGTGTGTAGTGACGGACCCCAGGTGATCTGCATATGGTAGGTGGGATCCGGTACTCCGGTACAGCGGGGAGCCTGGCAAGCTTGCAGCCAACCCAGGCTCCCCTCCCCTCTTCGGGAACGGAGAACGCTACGGCCTCCTGCTCCGCCGCGTTCTCCGCTCTCGATCCTCAATTCTCTTCAATTCTCTTCAATTCTCTATTGCTTCACAGGCATCTCGCCAGCGCCACCGGGCACGCTTCATCGTCTGGCTCAGGCGCGCTGCTCTCCCCGCCAGGTCCTCCAAACGTGTATAGCGGCAACCGCAATGTTCCGAGCTCGCGACCGGGGACGGGTAGCTGCACGAACGAGTTGGCGGGCAGCGTCTGCCAGCCGCGTGCATCGAAGAATGCGACGACACCGCTGACACCGAGGCCCTCTATGCGCTTCTCGTAACGAAGTGCATCCCAGAGGCTGCCGCAGGCGCCGTTCGCCTTGCGGGGCACGCACCCTTGTTCGTCAGGCGGGCCGTCGACAGTGACCGGCGGCAACCCGCCGTTGGCCACGCGAGTCTTGTTGATGAGAGGCACCGCCTCCGCCGCACGACCCAGGCGAATGAGCGCCTCGGCCTTGAGCAGGTCCATCTCCGTCACGGTCAGCGCCGGTTCCGGGCCCGACTGCCAGCTGTCGCTGGTGCCGAAGCGGTGGTAGTAGTACCACGAATACCGCCACGTGCCGCGACTGGCCGAGCCGATGTTGGCCTTGCTGTAGCCCACGTAGCTACCGGCTGAATCCGGGAAGCCAGTCATCTGGATTCGCTTGTCAGTCGTCTGGAGCTGGAACGCGCCCCGCTCCTGCAGCGGTGTGGCGAGCCAGTTGACATAACCATCCGTGGAGTCGGCGGGGCCGAGCACCCAGTAGCTGGGCCGGCCGAAGTCGCTCGGCGGGCCGCTGCGCACGCGAGCGATGAGTCGCTTCCAGTCGTCCCACAGAATGTCGGGCTGCGCAACGGGCGCGAAGTCGGTTGTGATGCCGGCGTCGACGCGGCGGATCACCTCATTCCAATCGACCGCCGCGCGCTCAGCCCGCGTCCGGGGAGCGTAGGCCAGGATCCGCGCGGCAAACGAGTTCGCCAGGCGCGCGAGGTCGTCCTGCGTCATGTCGACGAACAGCCAGGAGTCCACCGGCAGCTCGAAGTTGCTGCGCCCGGAGATGGCGATCGCCGAGTCCAGCTCCTCGATGGCCGCAGCCGCGACCTCGGCGTGAGGGTGGAACACGGGCGTGGTTATCGTGTCCACCGCCAGGTGCTCATCCGCGATGAACGCCTGGTCATAGTAGAGGGCCAGATACCCGTGCGAGATGCCCTGGATGAACTTGCCCACTGCCCGCGTGCGCGCGGTGCGGTTCTCGTCCCCGATGACGAGACCGGAGTCTATCGCGATGAGCGCATCGTTAACCGGGGAGATGGCTCCGTAGAACCCGTACCACGGTGCCTCCGCCACGTCGTGGCGAGCGTTGACGGGGCTGTTGTTCCACGACGAGCGTGGTTCGGCCGACGTCTCGAATTGCCCGAAGTCGGCGAAGCCCGAAGTGATCTCATGGGCCATGGTGGAGAAGGCCCACGAGGGGTAGTCATCGTGACCGCCCACACCCCACCAGGTGCGAAAGGATGTAGCCACGAACGATTCCACGGACGTGGGTTCCTGCGTCGCACGCTCCCGGTCGGGCTCATTGGGGTTGGTCACCGCCAGATCCTGGCAGGCCACCACCAGCAGCGCTAGGAGCGGGATCAGTTTCCGCATGTTATTCCTCGATGGTCGGCGTCGCCGTGAGCGAGCAGCAACTCCCTCATGACGACACATCATTATTAGAAGACGATCTCGAAGCTGCCCGTGATCGTGCGGTAGCGCGGATACTCGAAGCTGTCGAGGCGGACGATCGTGCCGCCGACCTCCGGGTCATAGCCACTGTATGGCGTGGCCGTGAACAGATTACGCCCGATCAGCGATACCGAGGCTCCCTCAGCTCCCAGGCGCGACAGCGCGTTGACGATCTTCGATCCGAAGCGATAACGGACGGACACCTCCCGCAACTTCACGAAGCTCGCGTTCTCCACGAAATAGTCGGAGGGGTCGTTGGCCGCGTAGAGATTCACGTAGTAGTCCACCGGCTTCTTGAGCTCCTCCGGCTTGCCGGCCTGGTCGACGTCGGCGCTGCGCCCCCACTGGTACATGCGCTGGTTGGTCTGGTTGTAGACATTGCCGCCGGCGTTCGCATCGACGAGCGCATAGAAATCGAAATCGCGCCAGGTCACCTGGTTCGAGATGCCCCAGTGGAAGTCCGGGTTGCCGTCTCCGATCTTGACGACCGCGGCGTTCCCATCGGCGTCCTGCTGCCTCACGGGCATGCCCCACTGGTAGTTGGTGGCACCGATCGTGGTCTGGGTGCCCCAGAGCTTCTTCGTCTCGCCATCGGTGTAGGAGTTGCCAGGGCCAACCCAGACCAGTAGCCCTTCATCGTTCCTCTGGAATTCCGCCGAGCGCGCCTGCGCGGCCGCGGGGAGCTCGCTACCGGAATTGATGAAGTGGAAGCCGTACATAGCGCCCAGCGTCTCGCCGGCGCAGCGGAAGGCGATGGTGTTGGTCTGGAAGCAGGACCTGTCGAACTCGGTGATCCGGTTGCGCGAACGGTCTGCGACGAGCCCCACGCGCCAGCTCAGATTGGGCCGGCGGAGAACCTGCGCCTGAACCGTCCCCTCCCATGTGTTGCCCTCGACGGTGCCCGCGTTCTGCCACTGCGACGTGTAGCCGTACACGGCGGCGAGCGGGATCTCGATCAGCTGATCCTCCACCCGGGTACTCGCGTGGGTAAGCTGCAGCGAGTAGCGGTCGTTGATTATCATGTCCAGCCCCATCTCGGTCTCGGTGGCAAGCTCCGGCTTCAGGAAGTTGTTACCGAGGGTCGCCTTGACAACACCGCCAGCAGGCGTGTAGGAGAATGTCTCGAAGTGGTTGGAGAAACTGGGGCGCCCGCCCGCGGTGCCGCGTGAGATACGCGGTTTGAATTCGGTTATCGCTGCGAACGGCCACCACGACTCCTCGGCGACGCGCCACGACGCGCTGGCACGGTAGTAGGTGTTCCAACGCTCCTCGGATCCGAAGAGCGAGCTGCCGTCGCGGCGCACGAGTCCTTCGACGATGTAGCGCCCCAGGTAGTCGGCGCCGCCCGTGACGAAGTAGCCCGTCGAGCGAATCGTCTCCAGCTCGGATGCCAGCTGCCGCTGGGTCGCGTTGTTGAGGCTGCGCACGCCCGGCGTGGCCAGGATGGAGCCCTCGGCGTTGGTGACCTTGTTGGTCTCGCGCTCGACGAGAGCACGGAGCGTGGTACGCAGTGTGAACGGACCCACGACACCGAGCAGGTTGGCACTAACCGCAGCGTTGAGAGCATCGGTGGTGCCTACCGAGTCCTGGATCTCGCCCAGGCCACCGGTGGGTGAGCCGAACCCCTCGGTCTTGAACCCCTGGTCCAGGAAGAAATCATTGCTTCTGTCGGAGCGGTCATAGCTCACGTTGGCGTCGAAGTTCAACCAGGTGAGCGGTGTGAATCGCGCAGCGATACTGCCCTGCGTGCGCACACGGCGCCGCTGGTTGTCCTCGGTGGCAAGCACGTAGAGCGGATTCTCCTCACGCCCTTCCGGGTCGCCCTGGAAGATGTACGGCGTGCCATCGGGATCCGGCACCCGCAGGTTGACGTCGGGCGCCTGGTTGATCAGGTCGAAGAAGGTGTCGCCGTACAGCTCTTTCCGGTGCGACCGGCTGTGGTATCCGCTGAACGAGACACGAAGATCGGAGCGAAACTGATGATCGAGATTGAGTCGGACATCGGTCTGCTGATAGGCACCGCTGTTGAGGACCACGCCGTCTTCCTTGGAATCCACGAGCGACAGCAGCCAGTTCGTGCCGCCGGAATTCTGCGCTACGGACACTGATGTCTTGTAGGTCTTCCCGGGATGGAAGAAACGGTCTACCTGGTCGTATACTGGATCGATGTACGGGTTGTCCTGGAAGCGCATGAACACCGAGTCGGCAACGCGATCGCTGCGATCGACTACGGCGCCAGTCTCATCGATGTACTGGCCGGAGGCGTTGGTCATGTAAGGGTGGTAGTGCGCCCAGTCGATCTTGCCGCCGAGCGCGTTGGCCCCGACCTCCGTGCGGACGGTGACCTTTGCCGGGCCTTCGGTCAGCCCGGCACCACGCTTGGTCCTGATCTGGATGACGCCAGCGGAAGCGCGCGATCCGTAGAGCGACGCCGCCGCTGCGCCCTTCACGACTTCGACGCTCTCGATGTCGAGCGCCTCGAGATCCGCCGTGGACCCATCGAACGACTGGCTGAGTATCACACCGTCGACAATGATGAGCGGGCTATTCGACTTGTTGATGCTCGTGGGTGACCTGAGCAGGACATTGGTGCCACTGCCCGGCTGCCCGCTGGGCACCACCGTCACACCAGCGATCTTGCCCTGGATGGTCTCCACCGCGTTGGTGGCTGGCACCGGTGCGTCAGCCGCGTCAACGCGACCGACGGTGAACGGCACGCGCGTACCGCTCGTGGGATCGACGACGCCCGTGGTGACTACGGCCTCCAGCGTGAGCGCGCCGGCCGTGAGCTGAACATCCACGGTGGTGGTGGCACCAGCAGTGACGACGACGCCGGGCACGTGCTTCGGCGTGTAGCCGATCCGCCGTGTCTCGAGTGCGTGCGTTCCAGCAGGCACACCGTTGATCGAATACTTGCCCGCCATGTCGGTGACCGCGCCGAGGCGCGTGCCGGTGACTGAGACAGCCACGGAGCTGAGCGGGCCTCCGTTCGCTGCGTCTGTGACGGTACCAGAGATGCGGCCGGCGCCAGCTTCCTGAGCGCCAGCATCAGTGCCGAGTGAGAGAGCCATGATCGCCGCGAACGCGAACGCCAATGGCAGACCAACGCGTTTCAACCAGGGCGCGCGCGTGCGCTGACGCGTGCCAGTGGTAGGTGGATGCAACATCCTGCCTCCGATGGGTGACGTGGGACGAGAAGCGAAGTTGTGGTGTAGAGACTGGTAGGGACGGACGAGAGGAGATGCGCCGAGTGTAGCCGCCACCCGGGTGATACCGCGCAGATAGCTGCCCGAACGGCAGACTCGGCGGTACTCTTACATGATTTTCGCTACGGGAACCTTCTCAAGCAAGGGCTGGTTCTGGCGAACCACCCGGGCGACTCTAGGAAAGCACCGAGCTCCCCCTTTTGCCGATCACGATCGACGTCGCCTCTTCAGCAATCGGCTTCGGCTCGTCTTCAGCCACTCCATCCTCCTCCACCGCTGCCTTCCTCTTCACCTCCCTGTCACCCACTCCAGCCGTGTCCTTCTCCGACCGCCCGTCGCGGACCGCCTTACCAGCCAGCAATTCCACGAGGCGGTCGTTCAGCAAGTCCACGTTGTACTCGCTCTCCACCACTCCGCGGCCCGCGATCCCCATCTTGCGCCACTGCCTGGGTTGATCCACCAGATAGCGGAGCGCGCGCTCGAGCGAATCGACGTCGCGCTCGGGCACCAGAAGCCCGCTCACTCTGTCGTGCACCAGTTCGGGGATGCCGCTGTGGAGCGTGCTCACGACCGGCAGCCCGCAGGCCATCGCCTCCATGATCGACACCGGGATGCCCTCCATGTCGCCGTCATCCGCGGTCACACTCGGCGCGAGGAACAGGTGTGCCTGGCGCATCGCTTCTCCGACTCCGCCCTGATCCTTCTCGCCCTCGAGCCTCACCACGTCACCGGCATCGAGCTCGTCGACCAGCTGTTCCAGGCGCGCACGCAGGGGGCCGTCGCCTATCACGCGGTATTCCACGCGCCGCGTGGTCGTGTAACGGAGAGCGGCCACCGCGCGGATGGCGTACTCCACTCCTTTCTTCTCCACCAGCCGCGCAACGGTGAGGATGCGCACCGTACCCCGGCCCCGATCGATGCGCCGCGGCCAGAGGGGGAACTTCGCCAGCTCGATCCCCATGTGGTGCACAGCGATCTTCTCGGGAGGACAGCCCAGCGCGATGAGGCGTCGGCGCCAGAACTCGCTCACGGGGAGAAAGAGGTCGCCATCGGCGAAGAGCTGCCCGTAGATATGAGTGCCGGCGACTGCCAGGTAGCGACTCATGTCATAGCCGTGAAAGACAGTGACGATCCTGCCATGCAGGATTCCCGCCTCACGGAGCGCGAGCGTGCGCTGACCATTGGGGCCGAAGTGACAGAGCACGGCATCGTACGCCCCGCGGCCGGCGAAGGGTGCGCCGCGATACAGCAGGGCGAGCCGCGATGTGTTGCCGTACCGTCCGGGCGCCGAGCGCGCCGCTCGCCAGGCGGCACCCGGGTCACGCCACCAGTAACGCGCAAGGACGCGGGCAGCACTCACCACGCGTCGTGGAAGCGAGGCACCCGGCGCCATCGCGGCCGTGTATCGTACGCGCTCGGCCAGTCGGTAGTCGCGTACGTCGTCGTGCTCGGCCCCACCACCCTCTTCGGACGCGGAAGCGTATACGTCAACCTCGTGACCCCGGTCGATCAGACCCGTGATCTGGTTGAGAACAAAGGTCTGCGAGACCGATGGAAATGAAGTTACGACAACCGCTATCCGCACAGGATCGCCCTCGTCTTCGGCCGACGCACATCCGGGCACGGAGGGCGGCGCATTGAATCAGATGGTATTGAAATGAGCTCGGGCGCCTCTTGCTCTGGCCCACGACATGCCACCCGAACCCCGCTGGGTCCATAATCAGCAACAGGCGAGCCAACCGGCGAGTCGCGTGGAGTACTCCGGCCAGAGGTCAGTGCACTGGCGCGCGATGGCGGGGAGGACCATCCTGCGGAGGTTCCAGGGGGACCCGAGGGGATACCAGGGGGATTCCATCTAGACGCCGTTGGGATCCAGCAGAGGCCCCGTGGCGAGCCGACGGAATTCCCCGCTACTCTGCACGATCGAAAATCCGCAATAAATACCCGGCCAGTGCGCTCGGAGGCGCGGCGAGAGGGATACGGATCGACCAGACAGGTACGCCACGAAAGGCGCGCTCGAGCACGGTTCTGGTCGCATCCACCACCTGGTCCTGCGTGGGAAGGATGGGGTGGTGGTGGCCGCTGTGCAGCGCGCGGCTCAGAAGCCCGAATGGTTCGATTTCATGCATCACCACCTCGGCGGCGCGCCGGCACATCTCCTCCGTAGAAATCCTGGTCGCCTCGAAGTCGCGCGCGTCGCCCCGCTCCAGGCAGTAGGCGCGCGCGAGTGGAGCGCTGCAAGCTACCGAGGCAGAGCCGAAGAGCTCCTCGGCGGAGACCCGTCGCCGAGCGCGCTTGGGGCCGTGCCGTCCGAGGTGCCAGGCCCACGACGCGCGGTCGAGCACCGAGCGACCCGAGAGGAGCATGGAGCGCAGACGCTCCTCGCCTGCCAGATTGTATGCGTAGACCTGGAGCCGCTTGGGAGTGCGCCAGATCGTGCCTGCGTCGTCCACCAACCCGAGGTCGTCGCTCAGGAATCTGAAGCCGTGCTCGGTGATGAGCTTGAGCGCCGCCGATGTCTTGCCAATGCCGCCCCACGCCACGAGCGCGGTACCCTGCCCATCGCGCTCGAGGCTGCTCGCATGGATGTACGACTGTCCGAGCGAGAGCTGAGTGATGTGGGTGAGATAGTCGAACACGCCGTACATGAAATCCTTGCCGTGTATCTCGTCTACCGAGAGGTAGTTCCAGTCGCACGCGCGGTAGAATGCGGGCAGCAGGCGGTAGCGCCGGCCGCGATCTTCGGCGCACACGGCAACACGCAAGGCGGCTGTAGCGCTCTCCGCACCGCCCGCGTGGTCCGGGCAGCCCACGTCGTAAGTGAGCCCGTTGTACGCCACGCGGAAGGACCCTTCCGTGGCGTACACCGGACGCGTGGCGGTGTAATCGGCGAGCGGCGGAAGCGCATCCACGAAATGGAAGGCGAGGAGTGGCGCAACTGGGGACGCATCGCCCGTGGCAAGCTCGCGGAGCGAGGCGAGCTCGTCGCGCAGATAGTCGGCGCACGCGCCCGAACCCGAGAACACGAATGGGAGGCGGCCCAGACGATATGCCTCCGGCCCCTTCGCGGCTGAGCTTCTGGTCATGGCTCCTCTCTCGACGGCAGGAGGTGGCCCAGAGAACGCAGCGTGTCGCGCATAGCCGCGCGCCCGGCGCGCGTCAGCGCCATCACGCCCAGACCCACCGGGGCTGCAATCGCGAATCCAACCAGGAGTCCCACCAATGGATTATCGGGGGCCGCGATCCAGCGATAGGCGAACACCGCCAGGCCGGTGCAGATCGCGGCGAGCGCAAAGGGTGCCATGGTCCGGTAGAAATCACTCGTGCGCACCGGCCCCTCGCGTCCCACGAACCAGAGATTGAGCGGAGTGCGCACGAAGAGGCCTATGAGTCCGTACGACATGGCCACTCCCACCGCGCCCCATGGTAAACCGATCACTATAGAGATGATGGCTGTGGCCGAACCCACGAAGCCCCAGTGAAGCATGGTGCGCGTGCGGTTCTGGCTCACGAACAGCCAGCCCGTGGTGTTCCCGACTGGCTGGAGAAAGCCGGCGACCGCGAGCCAGGCGAAGATGCGCCCGGCCGGCGTCCACTGAGGACCGAGTACCACCTGCACCACCCAGTCGGCCGTGACCATGAGGAATGCGATGGCCGGCATCGTGACCATCACGATCTTCTCGAGGGTGCGCAGGAAGGCGGCGCGGTAGCGCTCCGGCTCGTCCACCAGACGGCTCAGGGTGGGCACCAACACCGCCGACACGGGGTAATTGATCTGGGTCAGTGGAAACAGTAGAAGCTGGTAGGCCTTGTCGTAGAGCCCCAGAGACTGTGACCCCCACACCTTGCCGATGAGCAGGTTGTCGCCATTGCGGGCGAAGTAGTTCACCACGTTGTAGCCTGTGACGTTGCCGCCGAATGCGAGCATCTCGCGAACGCCCGTGTTCCGCGATGGGCGTCCGGGACGCCACCGGCAGAAGACCCAGACAGCGGCCGCGCTGGCGAACGCCACCGCGAGTTGCTGGCCCACGAGCGCCCAGTAATGAGCACCTCTCCAGGCCAGGAAAATGCCCACGGCCAATCCCACCGTGCCGGAGATGATGCTGGCAGCGGCGAGCAGGCCGAAACGCATCTGGCGACGCAGGAGGGCTTGGTGTTGTACGTTGAGACCGCTGAATACGAATCCGGCAGCGAGCGCCATAGTGATGAAGGTGAGCCGTGGCTCACCGTAGAAGCGGGCTATTGCCGGAGCCATGGCGAGCGCGGCGAGCGCGATCACGATACTGGCCAGCACGTTGATCCAGAACAGGTTGCTGGTCTGGCCGTGGTTGAGCTCGGCGCGCTGGACGGTGGCCTGCGAGAGCCCAATATCCTTGAACATCATGAGGAATCCGGTGACCACCGTCACCATTCCGATGAGTCCGTAATCGCGCGGGGTGAGCAGCCGCGCGAGGACCACGGTCCCGGCCATGCTGATCAGGAATTGAGCCGACTGGGAGATGAGGGTTATCGCACCGCCGCGGATAGCGCGGCCACCTACCCCCTCGCGCAGGTGATCGGTACGAAAATATCTATCGTGGCCGGTGGGACTGGCCCCGGAAATGTCACGGCTTGTAATGGTCGCTTACGCTGAAAGTGAAACGTACGATTCCCCAACTTGCTGACTGAGCAATGGACGGGCCAAATTCATCACGCCATCTTGAGTAATAGATGAAAAGCAGTGTACTCACCTTGCGGAAGCCCATCCCGCTCGCGCGCTCGATCCGCTGGGTTCCGGCGGGGTTATTCACCCCGCCGCGGACCGTAGACGATCTGGCGCTGTTCATCACCCAGGGCGCGTTGCGCGAGGTAATGCGCCATCTGCGCTCTGACCCGGAGCAGGAGCTACTCGGCTTCCTCCTCGGGGATTTCTACGAGTGCCCGGAAACCGGCGCGCGCTACGTCGTGGTGAACACCGCGATCCGTACAGGGCACGTGATCGCGGAGTCGGACAGCATCCTGATCCCCGAGGAAGAGTGGCTAGGGGCTCAACTCGAGGTGCGGAGGCGGCGCACTCAACTCATGGGGTGGTACCATAGTGCGCCCTTCGTGGGCCCGCATCCCTCGCGCGCCGATCTCGCGACCCATAACGCCCTCTTCCGCGAACCCTGGCAGTTCGGCCTGGTGATCGCCACCTCTGGTGACGCCCCAGCGGGCGCCTTCTTCCGCTCCCTCATGGGCGAGATGACGGGTGGTGGCGGCGGTGTTCTGATCCCGTTCCACGAGATGCCCGATGAGGACCAGCCTACCTCGGCGAGCGGGCGCAAGCGCACGCTAATCGACTGGGTGAACTATGAGACCAGGGGCATCGTGGAGCGCGACGAGTCGGAGCGCAGGCCCTATGTGGCGCCTCGCCCCCCCGCTCTCCGCAACGGTCCGGTGATACTGAGCGTGCCGAGGGCGCCTGACGAGGACGAAAGTGAGGGGGAAGACGCGCCGCCGGAGACCGACGCCGACGCACTCGTGAATATGCTCACGGACCCGCATGCGTACCCCGGCACCTCTGTGGATCGCGATGCGGGCCCGGGCACTGGCCGCACCCAGCGCCCGGGCGTCGGACAGGCTCCAGGAGCTTCAGGAACTGCCGGGACGGCTGGACCTGCCACGGCACTCCCGCTGATGTTGCCCTCGGCAGCCGAGCTGGAGGAGCTGATGGCCGAGTCCGGCGCGGCACCCCGCGAGCGACGCTCGAGCCTGCGGACCGGTGCGCTGGGACTAGCGGTC
>DATCXG010000158.1:0-4281 GCA_036565945.1 Gemmatimonadaceae bacterium | reverse complement strand
CGGGGCAGTTGATGCTGGTGAGAGAGGATGCCGCGGTGCGACCCCGAGAAGCTGGCGAGGTTGCGGCAGGGGGCACGGTCTTCGGGCGCGTGACCGACTCGGCGACCACGCAGTTGCTGGTCGGCGCGCGAGTGAGCATCGATCGCGCCAAGCTCGTGACCACCACCAACGAGAGTGGGTACTACTTTATCCAGCACATCCCGGCCGGGGTGCAAACCGTCACCGTTAGGATGCTCGGCTACGTGAAAGCCGAGCGCGAGATCGCAGTGGTGGACAGCCAGCAGGTGCGCGCCGATCTCGTGATGACGTTGGGTTTGAGCCGCATGCAAGAAGTGGTGACCACGGCCACCGGGCAGCGGCGACGAGTGGAGCTGGGGAACGACATCACGGTGATCAACGCCGACTCGATAGTGCGCACGCAGCCAGTGACGAGTGTCACGGATCTGCTCGAGGGACGGGTGCCGGGGATGGTGATCCAGCGGACCTCTGGTGCGCCGGGCGATCCGGCGCGCATCCGGCTGCGCGGAGCAAGTAGCCCGCGGCTGAGCAACGACCCGATCGTGATCGTCGACGGCGTGCGGGTCTACTCCGATCAGTCGGGGGAGCGGGGTGGCAACCTGGCGGGGGTCGCGAGCAGTGCAGGTACAGTCAACTATGCCGCACCCTCGCCGCTGGACTACATCGACCCCAACAGCATCGAGACGATAGAGGTCATCAAGGGACCCTCGGCTGCTACGCTCTACGGTCAGGATGCGGCCAACGGCGTGATCGTTATCACCTCCAAGAAAGGCCAGGCCGGCCCCGCTCGGTGGACGATGAGCATGGAGCGAGGGATGACGGAGATGGCCGGGAGCTATCCCGAGCTCATGCTCACCTGGGGGCATTCGTTGACTGATGATGCGACTGTCTTCTGCCCTGTTAACAACATCTCGAATGGGTGGGCACGGGGGCCGATCTGCCAGGCCGATAGCACTATGCGCTTCCAGATGCTCAACGATCGGGATCTCACGGTGCTGGACCAGGGGAGCAGAACGGCGGCGACGGTAGGGGTCTCGGGAGGTAGCGAGGCGCTCACGTACAACGTGACCGGCAGCTACCGCGACGAGTTAGGGCTCGTGAAGCTTCCCTCGTACGAGGCGGAGCGCTACCGCGCCGAGCAGGGGAGCGCCGTGCCCGGATGGATGAGTCGCCCTCAGGCGCTCACACGCTGGGGAGCCTCGAGCCGGCTCGCCGCGCGGCTTGGCTCCACGGCCGATGTCTCGCTCTCGGCCAACCTGTCGCGCACGAACCAGCAGCGCTCGGAGCTCGAGCGGCAACTCGGGCGACTGATGAGCACCTACCTCGACCGGAGCAGTGGGACCTATTACAAGGCCGATCGTTCCTCGATCGCAGTGCTCGACGGGCAGGCGCTGGACAGCTATCACGAGCGAGCCACGGCCGTGGCGACGGAGTTCACGAACGGGGCGAACCTGAACTGGCGCCCGCTCTCCTGGTTGACGGCCACGGCGGACGCTGGGATAAATGTCGTGCAGCGCACGGACGAGATACTCCTACCACCGCGCGGCTTCGGCAGTGGCGGCCAGCTGCAGTCGGCGCAAGGAACGTCGGTCACCAGCACGGTGAACGTGCGCGCGAGCGCCGGGGTCCCGATCGGGCGCGGGTTCAGAGTGCAGCTCGCCGCGGGCGCCAACTATAACGGGCTGTCGACGGAAGATCTCAGCGGCTCCGCTAGAGGGCTGGCTGAGGGAACGCAGGCGCCCACCCCGACATCTATCATGGCGGTGGCTCGAAACCGTGTGGATCAGGCGACGTTCGGCTGGTACGTCGAGCCGCAGATCAGCCACAAGCGCGTCTGGCTCTCGACCGGCATCCGGCTAGATGGCGGTAACACCTTCGGTACGCACGTCAAGCTGCCCTCCTTCCCCAAGTTGAGCTTCTCGTACCTGGTCTCCGACGAGTCGTTCTTCCCGTTCAAGAATATCCTGCCCGTCCTCCGCCTTCGCCTCGCCTACGGCCAGTCCGGCCGGCAGCCGGGCCCGGTAGATAAGCTGCGTCTCTACGGCGCCACGACCCCGGTCTTGGTAGACGGGAAGATGGTCGATGGAGTCGTCCTCAAGTCGCTGGGGAACACCAAGCTGCAACCGGAGCGCTCCACGGAGATCGAGGGTGGCTTCGATGCCGACCTCTTCGACGATCGTCTCACGCTGAGCCTCACGGGCTTTCGCAAGACGACCACCGACGCGATGCTCTCCGTCCCGCTGCCGCCCTCGGTCTACGGCTTTAACGTGAACATCCTGAAGAACATCGGGGTGATCCGGAACAGCGGGCTCGAGGCGAGCCTGGGCGCGCGGCTCATCCAGAGCGACCCGGTCGCGTGGAGTGTGCAGCTCGCCGTGAGCCAGCAGCGCAACGTGGTCGTCGAGCTCGGGCCGGGCGTGGAGCCGTTCTACTCACAGGGCGATCCCAACTCGGGCGGGGCACGCGTGGCCGCGGGTTATCCGCTCTTCGGCCGGTGGACGAAGCCGGTGCTGGGCTACGCCGACGGCAACGGGAACGGTGTCCTCGAGCCGGCAGAGGTGCTCTCGGGCGACACGGCGGTGTTCGTCGGAGCGACGGTCCCGAACTACACGGCCAACCTGAACACCACGCTCACCTTCCTGCGGGGCGCGATCGCCGTGACGGCCGGGTTCCGCTACGAGGATGGAATGACGCAGAACAACGAGGTGGGTCGTAGTCTGGCGCCATTCTCGGCAGGTTGGAACGATCCCCACTCCTCGCTCGCCGAGCAGGCCAGGATGTGGGACAAGACGGGGTATTCCTGGATCCAGACGGTCTCGACGCTCCGCTTCAACAGTCTGGCGGTGACGTACAACGTTCCCAAGTTCATGGCGCAGCGGGTGAGAGCGCGTGCGGTGAGCGTCTCGCTGCAGGGGACCAACCTGGGACTCAGGACGAACTACCGGGGAATAGACCCGAACGTCAACGCCTACTCCACCGGTAACGCCGTGACCGACACGGGTGTGCTACCGCAACCGCGCAGCTGGCAGATCCGGCTCAATGCCACGTACTGATGCCGACCAACTAGAGACGACCATGATGAGCGTGAAGAGAGCGCAGATGAAGGTGCAGCGTGCACCGGCTTCGCGGCGGGCTCGCAAGCCCGGGGTCGGACAGCTCATGCTGCTCGTGGGCGCGGCAGCGTTTCTGGGCGGCTGCTCGCCGGACTCCATCCTCAAGAGTGACAAGCTGCCGCCCGAAGTCGCCGACCCTGCGATCACCAAGACTCCTCAGGGTGCCGTGGCCGCGTATAACGGCTTGCACGAGCAGTTTCGCAGCGCCTTCGGCGGCGCTGACTGGGGGATCCAGACCAGTGTTGTGGCGATAGGCGGCCTGCTCGGCGACGAGCTCCAAGTGGGGCGGGCGGATCTGGGGGCTACACCTATGCCTGTGGATGCGCGAGCGATGCCCGAGGGAGCGAGCGACGACGTGGCAATGCAGGCGTACTCCAAGCTCCAGCGGGTGCGCGGGCAGGCATCGCAGGCCATCGGCCTGCTCACCCGTTACGCCCCCGAGCAGCGCGCCATCACCGGGCACGCCTACGTGTTCCAGGCCTACGCCGAGATCTTCCTGGCGGAGCTCTTCTGCTCCGGCATCCCGCTCAGCACCCTGGACTTCGACGGCGACTACACGCTGCGCCCCGGTTCCTCGACCGAGGATGTGTACGCGCACGCGCTCGCCCTCCTGGATACCGCGCTCGCGCTGGCCGGTGACAGCGTGCGTGTCGTCAACCTCGCCCGCGTGGCGCAGGCGCGCGCTCACCTGGGGCTCGGCCAGCTCGCCGAAGCCGCCGCGGTGGCTGCGCTGGTGCCCAACGATTACGAGTATGCCGTGAGCTACAACTCGGTGGCTGGATCGAGCTCGCCCAACTTCGCGTATTACACCTCGCCCCCCTGGGAGCTCTCGGTTTCCGACCGGGAGGGGGTGAACGGTCTGGACTTCCGCACGAGCGGCGATCCGCGCGTAGCGGCCACCCTGCTGGGGACCAATCAGTTCGGGTGGGCCATCTATCACCCGGACAAGTACGCAACCGACGGCCGTAGTCCGATCGTGCTCGCGAGCGGTCTGGAGGCGCGGCTGATAGAGGCTGAGGTGGCACTGGCTGCCGATGATGCGAGCTGGCTGGCGAAGCTCAACGCGCTCCGCACCGACGGCACCTTCAGCACGCGGCCCAACGCCAGCGACCCCGCCCGCACCGATACGCTCTGGAACGCCGGCACGGGT
>DATCXG010000112.1:0-2334 GCA_036565945.1 Gemmatimonadaceae bacterium | reverse complement strand
CGCCCACCGCCATCCGCGCCTTCATGAAATGGGGCGACAAGCTGCCGGCGAAGCATGACCTGTCGCGCCTCCGCCTGCTCGGAAGCGTTGGAGAACCGATCAATCCCGAAGCATGGATGTGGTATCGCGAGAAGATCGGCGCGAATCGCTGCCCGATCGTCGACACCTGGTGGCAGACCGAGACAGGGGCGATCATGATCTCACCGCTCCCTGGAATCACAGCCACCAAGCCGGGGAGCGCGACGATCCCCTTCCCTGGCATCTCGGCAACTCTTCTGGATGGCAAGGGAGAGGAGATCGGCGTTGGCGGCGGCTTTCTCGCCATCACGAAGCCGTGGCCGGCGATGCTACGCACCATCTGGGGCGATCCCGATCGGTACGTGAGCACCTACTTCTCCAAGTGGCCGGGCCGTCCCGATCTCTACTTCCCGGGCGACGGCGCCAAGCGTGACAACGATGGCTACTTCTGGATCCTCGGTCGCATCGATGACGTGCTGAACGTCGCCGGACACCGCATAGGCACCATGGAAGTCGAGTCGGCACTCGTGTCACACCCCGCGGTCGCCGAATCCGCGGTGGTCGGGAAGGCGCACGAGCTCAAGGGGCAGGCGATCGCGGCCTTCGTCACTCTGCGCGAGGGCTTCACTCCCTCGCTCGAGCTGCGCGACGAGCTGCGCGATCAGGTGGCCGAGAAGATCGGTGCGCTCGCGAAGCCCGACGACATCCTCTTCAGCGCCGATCTGCCGAAGA
Source organism: Gemmatimonadaceae bacterium (assembly GCA_036565945.1). Taxonomy (GTDB): domain Bacteria; phylum Gemmatimonadota; class Gemmatimonadetes; order Gemmatimonadales; family Gemmatimonadaceae; genus JADGGM01. The sequence goes on along the minus strand of DATCXG010000112.1, from coordinate 1,584 downwards.
CGCGTTCGGGGAAGATCATGCGCCGTCTGCTGCGCGACATCGCCGAAGGGCGCGCACTCGGCGATACGACCACTCTCGCCGACCCCGCCGTGGTAGCGAAGCTGAAGGAGCAGTACGAGGAGCAGGAAGCGTGACGTCTTCCACGACTCGCTGAGCGACCGTGAAAGGGCTGGCGGTGATGCTCGGCTCCGCTGTAGTCGGCGGGGTCGGCTGGTGGGCGGGCTCACCACTTGGAATCTTCGGCTCAGTCACCCTGAGCGCGGTGGGAAGCGGGCTCGGCATCTACGTCGTGCGGCGCCTCTGGAACGAGTATCTCCCCTGATCTGCATGCATGCCCTGGCGGCCGCATCGCGTCGTACACGACTTGCATGCAGCTTCGTTCCTCGCCGCATGGTGCGGCGGCTTCAATCGGGGAGGGCCGACCAATGGCGAAGTGCGAGGTGTGCGGGAACGATTACTACCTCTCGTTCGAGGTCGTGACCGCTGGTGTGACCCATGTGTTCGACAGCTTCGAGTGCGCCATCCACAAGCTGGCCCCGGTTTGCGAGCATTGCGGGTGCAGGATCATAGGGCACGGAATCGAAGCCAATGGAACGTTCTACTGCTGCGCGAACTGCGCCCACGAAGAAGGGATCACCCAGGCCGCCGACCACGTCTGAGCAGGGCGGGGCCGGCGCGGGTACGCATGGACGCGTGCACGCCGTGGTGCGCCGAATACCGCGCGGACGCGTCGCGACGTACGGTCAGGTGGCGCTGCTCGCCGGGCTGGGACGCCAGGCGCGGCTCGTCGGCTACGCGTTGAGCGCGCTGCCATCCGGAAGCAGAGTCCCGTGGCACCGGGTAATCAACGCCCAGGGAGCAGTGAGCGCCCGCACGGGTGACCCGGCGGGCGCTCTCGATCAACGGCTCATGCTCGAGGCCGAAGGCGTGAAGTTCAACGCCCGGGGCCGCGTGCCACTCGAGCGATATCGCTGGTCACCGCAGAGAACGCGGTGAACGGCGCGCCTTACTTGGCCAGCCCCGCCTCGCGCAGCTGTGGCAGTGACTGCGGCGGGATCGATACCATGTGATCGCACTCGGTGCAGACATCCACGAGTACGTCTCGAATGCAGAGGCGCGTACGCGCGAGCTGCACGGTGCGCAGCTCGAACCGTGTTCTCACCGTCTTCCGGCAGCGGCGACAGGTATTCGCCGCGTAGTCCCCAACTCTCCAATCGCGATTCATGACAGCTCGCTCCTTATCGTTGAACCCGCCCAGGCGGCGAGTGTAGTGAACCAGTTCATTCCTACTGGACATACGACCGGCGAACGGGAAAGTTTCCTGAATCGTGAGGGTTTCCGTGCGGCTTGTCGCCCGGAAACCGTATCGGTCAGGCTGTCGTAATGAAAGAAGATCGGGTGTGGCGGTGATGCCACCTTCCCGTCGGAATACGCACCCGGAGCGCGCTCAATGCACAACGCAGCCGTCGCACAGCAGCAGGGGCAATCGGATCTCGCCAGGCAGATCCGCGAACAGGTGCGCCAGCAGGTTCAGGAGGCCCAGCGGGTAGCGCAGGAAGCGGCGCGTCAGGCCCGCCAACAGCA
>DATCXG010000106.1:0-7409 GCA_036565945.1 Gemmatimonadaceae bacterium | reverse complement strand
GGACGCCGATGAAGCGCGAGTTGTCCTGGCGATAGATGAATGACGCTCCGCTCGAAACCTGGATGTCGGCGAGATCCTTGAGAGGCACCTGCTGCCCGCCAGGCGTCGCGACGGGGATGTCGCCTATCTGCTCGGGCGTCTGGCGGAATTGCGGCTGGAGACGCACCACGAGGGCGTACAGCCGCTCTCCCTGCGCCACTTCGGTCACCGCCGCGCCACCGACGGCCGCTTCGATCAGGCCATTCACGTCGGCCACGTTCACGCCGTAGCGCGCGATCCTGGCGCGGTCCGGCGTAATGGTGAGCGCCGGCTGCCCCAGCTCCTGCACCACCGTGACGTGTGTGATGCCGGGCACCTGCTCCAGGACCTTCTTGATTTCCACTCCGCTCTTCTCGAGAACGTGCAGGTCGCTGCCGAACACCTGCACCGCGAGCGCGCTCTTGAGGCCAGTCTCCGCCTCGTCGACGGCGTCCTCGGCCGGCTGAGTGTAGTTGAAGATGATTCCTGGGAAGACCTTCAGCTTCTCGTTGATGGCGTCGATGAGCTCGGCCTTGTCGTGGACCTTCCCCTTCCACTGATCGTACGGCTTGAGCCCGACGTAGAACTCCGCGTTGAAGAATCCCGTGGCATCGGTGCCATCGTCCGGCCGCCCGTGCTCGGAGCCCACGACCGTGACCTCTGGGAAGGACTTCAGGATAGCGCGGATCTGCGGTACTATGCGCGACGACTCATCGAAAGAGATGGTGTAGGGCATCGTGGCGCGCACCCAGAGCGCGCCCTCGTCCAGGTGCGGCATGAACTCGGCGCCAATGAAAGGGACGAGGAGGAGCGAGACGACGAAGATCGCCGTGGAGCCCCCTATCGTAGCCCAGGGGTGCGCGAGCGCAGCATCGAGGCCGCGCCGGTAGACGCCCCGCATCCACTCGAACACCGCGTTGCGACGCTCCCGCACCCCACTGCGGTACAGCCACGATGCGAGCACCGGAATGAGCGTGAGCGTGACCAGCAGCGATCCGACCAGCGCGAAGATCGTGGTATCGGCCATGGGCCGGAAGAGCCGTCCCGACGGCCCCGAAAGGACGTAGATCGGGAGGAAGCCGGCAATGATCACCGCCACCGCGTAGAAGATCGGCCGGTCCACCTCCGCCGCCGCCTGCACGATCACCTCGCGCAATCGGTAGGATGTCCCGTGCCGCAACGCGAGCTGACGGTAGATGTTCTCCACCATCACTACCGCTCCGTCCACCAGGATGCCGAAGTCGATGGCTCCTATGGAGAGGAGGTTCGCTGGAATATTTCGTAGGTCCAGCACTATGAACGCGAAGAGGAGCGACAGCGGGATCGTGGCGGCCACGATCAGTCCCGATCGCAAGTCGTAGAGGAAGAAGATCAGCACCACGACCACGAGCACGATGCCTCGGAGGAGGTTGTCTTCAACCGTGTGCGTGGTGAGCGCGACGAGGTCGCTCCGGTCGTAGTAGGGGTGGATCCTCACGTCCTTCGGGAGCACCGAGTCGTTCAGCGCTCGCGTCTTCGCTTCGACGCCGCTGAGCACCGTCTGCGCCTGCTCGCCGGTGCGCATCATGATGACACCCTCGACGGCATCGTTGGTACTGTCGAAGCCAAACTGTCCCAGCCGCGGCGCGTGCCCGATCACCACCTGACCGAGGTCCTTGACGAGGATGGGTGTGCCATCGTGCACCGCCACCACGACGTTCGCGATGTCCTCGAGCGTGTGGACGCGTCCGAGCCCGCGCACGTAGTAGAACTGACCGCCTTCGGAGTAGAAGCCGCCTCCGGCGTTCCCATTGTTGGCGCCGAGGGCGCTCCCGACATCGGCCACCGAAAGCCCCGCTCCGGCGAGCCGCGTTGGATCCAGGAGCACCTGGTACTGCATCGTCTCGCCGCCGAGCGGCGAGTCTTCGGCCACGCCGGGTACAGACTTGTAAGCCTTGGTGATGACCCAGTCGTTGATGTTCTTGAGCTCCATCGGCGACCGGTCGGGGCTCTGCAGCACGTAGCGGTAGACCAGCCCGGAGGGAGAGGAGAGCGGTCCCACCGACGGCGACACGCCCTCGGGCACCTCCACGTCCGGGAGCCGCTCGAACACCTGCTGGCGCGCGAAGTAGAGGTCCGTGCCGTCATCGAAGGTGAGGCTCACATCCGAGAGGCCGTAGAGCGACACCGACCGCACGACGTGCAGCTTGGGGAGGCCGTTCATCTCGACTTCCACCGGCACCGTGATGAGACGCTCGACCTCTTCCGACGCGTGGCCCGGCCACTGCGTGATCACCTCGACAATCGGCGGCGAGAGGTCGGGATAGGCGTCCACCGGCAGTCTGGTGAAGCTCCAGACGCCGGCGGCCACGAGCAGGATCGCCAGCAACACCACCAGAAAGCGCTGCGTGAGCGAGCCGGAGATGATCCGGTTTATCATGGACGGCCTGCGCTCCGCTTCGGCCGTGTAGGCCGGCTCTTCGCCAGCCCGCGGGGGGATATCGGTAGCGCTCATTGGCTCTGCGCGAATTGCAGGAAGAGACCACCCTGCGAGATGACGCGGTCTCCGGGATGGAGCCCCTGGCTTATGTCGTAGCGCTCGTCGATGCGCGACCCGAGCTTCACCGTTCGGCGCTCGTAGTGCCCGGCCGAGTCCTGGATGAAGACGAAGGGCTGGTTGTCCTCATCGCGCAGCACGGCGGAGACCGGGATCAACAGGCCAGTGCTTTCCTCCCGCGCACGGATCCCGACGTTGACGTACATATCCTTCTTGAGCAGTCGGTCGCGGTTGGGCACCAGGATGCGGACGGCGGTGGCCTTCGTGGAGGGATCCACGAATGCGGCGACATTGTCGACGCGTCCCGTGATGGGCTCGGTCGACGCATTGGTGGTGACGGTTGCCTTGTCGCCCATGTGCACCGAGGCGAGGTCCGATTCGAAGACGTTGGCCATCACCCACATCGCCGACATGTCGGCTACCGTGAAGCAGGGGGTGGCGCCCGCCTCGAGGAGCTGGCCAGGGGTGATGGAGCGCTCCACCAGCGTACCCTCTATCGGCGAGCGTATCACCCCGCGAGCTATGCTCGTAGTCCGTCCAGCCTGGAGCACCGCGAGGGTGGAGTCGTCCACGCCGAGCGCCTGGAGCCGCTGGAGGGCGGCGTCGCGGTCGGCGGCGGCGGAGACGGCGTCGGTCTGCGCCTGCTCGAGGTCGCGCCGCGCGATCGCATCGTTCTTGAAGAGCTGCTCATCGAGATCGGCTACGTGCTGGGCATTGTCCGACGTGGCGCGGGCTTTTCTGTAGTCGGCTACAGCCTCGGCGAAATCCGGCGACGACACGTACGCGAGTGCCTGGCCTCTGCGCACTCGCGCGCCGGGCTGAACCAGTATCTGAGTGACCGGGCCGGAGATCGGTGCGAGAATCTGGGTAGACTGGTCGCCGTCGTACGCCACCGTGCCGGTGGTCTGGACGACGTCGTGGAAGGGGGAAGGTGCGACGACGGTCACGCCGATGCGCTCACGCTGCTCGGCTGGAATCACGACCGAGGAGTCTTTCCCGCTCGAAGCGGCGTGGGGCGGCGTGCCATCGGCGTCGGAGCCGCAACCCGCGGCCGACGCGACCGCGAGGCCCACTATCAGGGCGACTAGCGCCTTGCTGTTGGTTTTCATGGCTCTCGGGAGGTGGAAGTCGAGTCGAGAGGTGCGCCCACGGCCAGCTCGAGCTGCGCGCGCGCATCGTTGGAGGCACCGAGTGCATCGGTGTACTGACCCTCGACATCGAGCAGGGTGCGTTGGGCGTCCAGCACCTCGAGGGCGGACGAGCCGCCCAGTCCGTAGCTGGTGGAAGCGATCCGATAGGCCTCACGGGCCTCGGGGAGGAGCTCGTCGCGCAGGTAGGCCACCTGGCGCAGCGAGGTGCTGGCGGCCGCGTGGGCGGCACGAACCTCCTGTGAAACCTGGGCGGCGAGGTCGCGGCTGGCGGCGGCCAGCTCCAGCTCGTGGTGCTGCGACTCCGCCACCTCACCCTTGTGATGCTGCCAGAAGAAGAGCGGGATCCCGAAGCCGATGTCGGTGGTGTAGGGCGTCTCGGCCCCCGCCGCGAAGTTCTTGGAGAGCGTGACGCTGATGTCGGGTAGCCAGTACTGGCCGGCGAGCGAGGTGGCCGCCCTGGCGCCGCGTCGTGCGGCGCTCATGCTTCTGATCTCCGGCCGCACGTCGAGGGCGCGCTCTTCCAGCTCATCGACTGGAGGGATAGGGGCCGGTACGGCGAGGGTGTCGGCTACCTCGATCGGCGCACCCAGGAGACGCCCGATCAAACGGTTGAGCGCGGCGCGCGCGTTCGAGACGTCGCGCTCGTTCGCGATGAGATCGTTCTCGGCGCGCGAGACTTCCACCTTCGCCTTCACCACGTCGATCCCGGCGGCGGTCCCGGCATTGTAGCGCGCCTGGGTCTTCTGGAGAAAGTCATCCGCGAGCCGCTTGGCCTCGCGCAGATTCTGGCCGTGCCGCAGCGACACGAGCAGAGCGTCGTAGCTCTGAACCGTCTCCGATGCGATCAGCTCACGCGATTGCGAATACGAGAGCCGGGCAGCGTCGACGTCCGTACCGGCCACCTTCCCGGCCAGGTAGAGCTTGGTGGGGAAGGGGATCGTGACACCGAGCCCGAGCTCCTTCGTGCCGGTGGCGCCGGGAGTGAAGACGCGCGTCTCGTCCTCCATTGTGAGGCCGAGCTCGGGGTCCGGGATAGCGGTCGCCTCCGTCACGCGGGCGCGCGCCTGGGCGATCTGCTCTCGCGCGGCGCGGAGCTGCGGATTGTGCGCCAGGGCGCTGTCGACCGCCTCCTCACGCGACAGCATCAGCACGCCGGTGCCGGCGTCCCGTGCGTTCGGCGATGTCCGTCCACTGTCAGACTGCTGCGCGTGGGCGGATGCACCCCACGACAGCACCAATGCAACTGCGAGCACGTGCGCGTACATGAACCCCCTCTGACCATGCCGTTGGCGGTGTACCGCGCCGCGGATGCACCGGCTGGCGGAGGGCCAGCGCGCCTCCGGCCCGGGATGGCGCTGGAGCGCGCGTCGCTTCCGCCTGAGGTGCGCGGTCGATGCGGCGCGGAGGAGCCGCGCGTGTGGGTTTCACACGTCGCGGGTCGCTATCGGTTCAGGGACCTACCGAAGCGGTATGGAGGGGGCGGTGGTGCTCGGGAATTCTGGTCGTCGAACCGGCTCGCTCTGGCGATATGCAGGGCTGGAGGCGGATTGATCGGCCCCCGCTCGGCGACGACCTCTGTGCGCTCCGGCGGCAGCTGCGGCATGCCAGTGAGCTGCAGCGCTATGCAGGCTGCGCAGTCGGCGGGGTTGTGCGAGTGGTGCTGGTGGGTGCCGCTGCCCTCGACGTGGGCTGGAGCGCTCTGCGACGCGCGAGCCTCGGCCGCCGGTGCCAGAAGCGTGGCTACACCCTGGGCTGCCAGCGCGAGGAAGGCGGCCAGGATGAGAACACGCGAACGTGGACGGCGAAACGAGCGCAGGACGCCGGGCATCAAGGGAAGCTAGTGAACGGGAGGTCGGCTGTCACGGGCACTGCTCGGCTGCGTGGCGGCCCGATGTGCTCTACGCATACCGCCGGTAAACCGTTCACCAGCGATCGGCGAGATCGCGAGCGAGCGATGAAAACGTATGCGATCCCATAGATTGTGGCTTGTGCTCGGCATGCACGGCGGCAATGATCCGGATACCCATATGGGCGCATCCCGGCGGCTGGCCAAGGACTTCTCCTTCAGTTTCCGAACGCGCCGATGCTGGCCCCAAGAGGAGACAATGGCAGATACTGGCGCAGTAATCCATCGCGAAGCCGCCGACGATCACCGGCTACGACGCGACATAGGCATCATCGGCCTCCTCTTCACGGCGGTGGGATCGATAATAGGCTCCGGGTGGCTGTTCGGAGCGCTCAGCGCCGCACAGACCGCCGGCCCTGCTTCCGTGCTGGCGTGGGCGATCGGCGGAGTCATGATCATTCTGATCGGGCTCTGCTACGCCGAGCTCGGGACCATGTTCCCGGTCTCCGGCGGGGTAGTACGCTTTCCGCACTACGCCTTCGGCTCCTTCGCGAGCTACACGCTCGGGTGGATAACCTGGCTAGCGGTGGCCTCCACCACGTCGATCGAGGTGGAAGCGGCCCTGCAGTACGCGACCAATTATCTGCCCTGGCTGCAGCGCCTCGACAGCGGGGTGCCGGTCCTTACTGGTGCGGGATTCGCCGTGGCCGCGGCGATGCTCGCTCTCTTCAGCCTCATCAACGTGGTGGGGATCCGCTGGTTCGCGCGACTCAACAACGCGATGGTCTGGTGGAAGCTGGGGATCATCGTCGTCGTGATCGTGACTTTCATCGTCACCGTGTTTCACGGCGTGAATTTCAGCCACGAGCTGGCCGGCGGCTTCATGCCTTACGGTTGGAGCGGCGTCTTCTCGTCCATCGCCACGGCGGGGATCGTCTTCTCGTACCTCGGTTTCAGACAGGGTGTGGAGCTCGCTGGCGAGACGCGCAACCCGCAGCGCAACGTGCCGATCGCCATCATCGGCTCGGTCATCATCACCGGCATACTGTACATCGCCCTCCAGTCGGCCTTCATCGGCGCGCTCCCGTCCGAGGCGCTGCGCAACGGCTGGGCGAACATCGGCACGAGTTTCACCGGCGGGTTGAACGACATCGCCGCCACCTACGGACCGCTGGCAGCGCTGGCGGGCGTCATGGGGCTGAGCTGGCTGGCGATCCTGCTCTACATCGATGCCTTCATTTCTCCGGCTGATACAGGGCTCATCTACACCACCGTGACCGCGCGCATCTCCTACGCGATGGGTCGCAACGGAAACGCCCCGCGCTCGCTGGCCAAGGTGAGCGACCGCGGGGTGCCCTGGGTGAGCGTGATAGTGACCTTCGTGGTAGGGCTCATCTTCTTCCTTCCATTTCCTGGTTGGCAGAAGCTCGTGGGGTTCGTCACATCCGCCACGGTACTCTCCTTCGGCTCCGGCCCGTTGGCGCTGGTGGCGATGCGCCGGCAGATCCCACGTCAGGCGCGCCCCTTCCGCCTCCCTGCCGCGACGCTCATCGCCTACCTCGCCTTCCTGTCGTCGAACCTGATCGTGTACTGGTCGGGCTGGGCCACCGACTGGAAGCTCTTCATCGCGGTGCTGATCGGTTACGTGGTACTGGTTCTGCACGAGGCGCGCAACCACGCCTCCACCCCGGCGCTCGAGCTCCGTTCGGGAAGCTGGGTGGTGGCGTGGCTCATTGGCCTCGCCATCATCAGCTGGCTCGGCTCGTATCCCGCGCAGAGTGCGCATGCCGGCAACCTGGAGATCCTCGGCTTCGGTTGGGCGATCATCGTGATAGCCGCCTTCTCCGCGCTCATCATG
>DATCXG010000095.1:0-6774 GCA_036565945.1 Gemmatimonadaceae bacterium | reverse complement strand
CCTCGATGAGGTGGATGCAATAACCATCGCCGTTCCCACCCCCGCGCACCACGATGTGGCCCGACAGGCGATCGAGCGTGGAGTGCACGTGCTGATCGAGAAGCCGATCGCCACCACGCTCGAGGAGGCCGACGATCTCCTTGCAGCCGCACGCAGGAGCGGCGCGCTGGTGCAGACCGGACACGTCGAGCGATTCAATCGCGCCATCCGCGCCGCGCTGCCGCACATTGACGAGCCCCGCTTCGTGGAGAGCGATCGCCTGGCCCCGTTCAACCCACGAGGGTCGGATGTGGCGGTTGTGCTCGATCTCATGATCCACGATATCGACCTCGTGCGCACGCTGGTGGGCGGGCGTGTGACCAGCCTGGCCGCCTCTGGCGTGCCGGTACTCACGCCCTCGGTGGACATCGCGAACGCGCGCCTCACCTTCGACACTGGGGCGGTAGCCAACATCACGGCGAGCCGGGTTTCGCGAGATCGCATTCGCAAACTGCGCATCTTCCAGCGTAGTGGCTACCTGTCGCTGGATCTGGCACATGGGACGGGCGAGTTCTATCGTCTGCGCGGCGGCCTCGACGTCACGGCTCTGGCCTCAGCGCCCAGGGCGCTGGAAGAGTACATGGAGCTGATACCACTTGCTGCGCCCGATGGCGAGACTGAGCCGCTTCGCCTCGAGCTCGAGAGCTTCGTCTGCGCCGTTCAGGGACTCCATCCTGTGATCGTTACCGGCGACGATGGGCGCGAAGCCCTGGCCCTGGCGCTCAGGATCATGGGTGAGATAGAGCGCTCGTTCCCGGCGCTCGCGGGGAAGGCCGAAGGGGTGCGCGAGGGGATTGCGGGTGCGTGAAGTGCTGATGGTCGCCGGAGAGGCATCAGGCGACCTGCACGCTGCTGGCGTGGCCACGGAGCTGCGCTCCCGGATGCCGGATCTGCCCCTGGTCGGGATAGGTGGCGCTCGAATGAAGCGCGCTGGTGTGTCGCTGCTGGAGCACACCGACCGTCTGGCCGTGATGGGTTTCGCGGAGGTGATCAAGCACATCCCCCGTCACTATCACCTGCTGGGCGAGCTGCGTCGGCGGCTGAGTGGCGGCGGTGTGGGCCTGGTGGTCCTGGTCGACTACCCGGGATTCAACATGAAGGTGGCCGAGGCCGCCCACCGCGCCGGCGTTCCGGTGCTCTACTACATCACTCCACAGGTGTGGGCCTGGGGCGCGGGCCGGCTCGCGGCGATGGCGCGGACTGTAACGCGAGCCGCGGTCATCTTGCCCTTCGAGGAGTCGCTGTTGCGTGAGCATGGTATCGACGCATCGTTCGTGGGACATCCACTGCTCGACCGGGCGGCGGAGTGCCTGCCCGACCGAGCCGAAGCGCGCCAGCAACTTGGCCTGCCGACCGACAGACCGGTACTGGCGTTGTTCCCGGGGAGCAGGGTTCAGGAGATCGTCCGCCATCTGGATCCGTTCGTGGCCACCGCACGCGAGCTGGAGCGTCGGGTGCCGGGCCTGATGCCGGTGGTGAGCGTGGCGCCCGGGATCGAGCTCGATTCAACTCGCTGCCCATACCCACTGGTGCACGACGCATCATTCGCCGTCTGGCGCGCGGCCGATGCCGCGCTGTCCAAGAGCGGCACATCCACGCTGGAGGCCGCGGTGGCGGGGTGCCCACTCGTGGTCGCCTATCGCACGGGCGCGTTGAACTACGCCATCGCACGGCGTGTTGTACGGATACGGCATATCGGGCTCGTGAACGTGGTAGCCGGCCGAGAGGTGGCTCCCGAGTTCATCCAGGGGGAGATGCAGAGCGGTCCGATCGCCGACTCACTCGAGCCGTTGCTCCGCGCTGATAGTGACGAGCGCGCCGAGATGGTGCGCTCGCTCTCGGCGGTGCGCGCTCGCCTTGGTGAGCCAGGTGCAGCTGGCCGCGTCGCTGAGATCGCGCTCTCCACAATGAAATGACTGACGAGGAAGCGAAGCGTAGGAAGAAGGCGCGCCGCATCGTCTGGGCTGTCCGGTTGGGCGGCGCGGTCCTGAGAGTTCTGGCCGCCACGTGGCGTGTCCGTGAAGTGAACCGGACGCCGAGTCAGAAGCTGCGCGATGCCGGACACCCGGTGATCATGGTCCTCTGGCACGGCGAGCTCCTTCCACTCCTCTGGCATCACCGCGGGGAGGGAATCACGGTGCTCGTCAGCGAACATGGAGATGGGGAACTGGTGGCGCGCGTCGCGGAGTCACTGGGCTTCCGCACGGTACGAGGTTCCACGAGCCGCGGCGCGGGCCGCGCCCTGCTGGGGATGATACGTGTAGTGCAGGCGGGCGGGGATGCTGGTTTCACACCCGACGGGCCGCGTGGACCGGCGAGAAGCTTCGCGCCGGGCGCGTTGATCGTCGCACAGCGTACTGGAGCGCCGCTGGTCACGATGCGCGCATCGACCAGTCGCGCCTGGCGGCTGCGGAGCTGGGACTCGTTCATGATCCCCAAGCCGTTCGCGCGCATCACGGTAGCGTACGGAAGTCCGACCGGTGTGGAGGCGTCGAACCCGCGCGAGGCGGTCGCGCAGGCCGAGCGGTTTGGTGTGCTCCTGGACGAGACCGAGGGAGCCGCACATGAGTGAGATGCGGGGAGTGGAACGCATCTGGTTCTCCGATGATGCCGCGGCGCGCGCCGCGCGACTGGCACTCGCCCCATTGGAGCTGGCGTACGCGGGGGGAGTCGCGCTGCGTGGAGCACTGTACGATGCAGGTGTGCTTCCATCGCGTGTACCCATGCTACCTGCGTTGAGCGTCGGAAATCTCACGGTGGGTGGAACCGGGAAGACTCCCATATCCGCGTGGCTGGCCGCTGAATTGGCCGCGCGCGGCGCGCGGCCAGCGATCGTTCTGCGGGGTTACGGTGCTGATGAACCACTCGTCCATCAACGACTGAACCCTGGGATGGTGGTGATTGTCTCCCCCGATAGACTCCGGGGCATCGAGCGTGCGGCAACCGAAGGCGCCGATCTCGCGGTACTGGACGATGCATTTCAGCACCGCCGCTCGCGCCGCGCGGCCGATGTGGTGCTCGTCAGCGCCGACCGTTGGGCCTCGGGTCGCGGACGGCGTCTGTTGCCGGCAGGCCCCTGGCGGGAGCCGCTCGGCGCTCTGAGACGCGCGTCGCTGGTGATGGTTACCCGCAAGGCGGCGTCGCTGGAAGTGGCCCGGGAAGCGCTGAACGAAGTGGGCCTTGCTGCACCCGGGGTCCCGGCCACGATAGTCCATCTGGCGCTCGGCGAGATGCGCCGCGTCGGCCCGGAGGACGATACCGCTCCGGTGCGCGTCGCCTCGCTCAGCGGGAGGAGGGTAGTCGCGATATCGGCCATCGGTGACTCGGGTGCCTTCGTGAAGCAGCTGATCGCGGCCGGAGCCACCGTGCACGCACGCAGCTTCCCTGATCATCACAGCTTCACCGCAGAGGAGGCAGCGCGGCTGGGAAGTGCGGCGGCGCTGACAGATGACAGCGATGGAGTGAGGGAAGATGCTGAGTTGAGGGAAGATGCTGAGTTGCCACTTTTCATCTGCACGCTGAAGGACGCTGTCAAGCTTGCCCAGCTGTGGCCTCGCGAAGCTCCGCCTTTGTGGTATGTTTCGCAGCAGCCAATTCTAGAAGGCGGGCACTCCGCAGTGGATTCTCTGCTGTCCACCATGCTCTCCGCACGTCACCGTCAACCATGAGCCGGCCGCCACTGGTCCGGCTTACTTCACATATTCAATGACCACCGACCTCAGACTATCCACCGCCAAGATCGTGCACCCCGATAAAGACAGATTCCTGAACGAGGACAATCCGTTCGAAGACATGATGTCGCGCTTCGACCGGGCGGCCGAGTTGCTGGATCTGGAGCCCGGCTTGTACAAGATCCTTCGTCACGCGGAGAAGGAGATCACCATCTCCGTCCCGATCATGATGGACAACGGGGAGCTCGAGGTGTTCACGGGGTACCGCGTGCTGCACAACACGTCGCGTGGACCGGCAAAGGGTGGAATCCGGTTCGACGAGCACGTCAACCTCGATGAGGTGAGGGCGCTGGCCGCGTGGATGACCTGGAAGTGCGCGGTGGTGAACATCCCGTTCGGGGGAGCGAAGGGAGGGGTTATCTGCGACCCGCTGAAGCTCAGTGTGTCGGAGCTGGAGCGGCTCACCCGTCGCTACACGGCTGGATTGATCAACACGCTGGGTCCTGACTCCGATGTGCCGGCGCCCGACGTGAACACGAACGAGCGGGTGATGGCCTGGGTGATGGACACGTACTCCATGCACATGCGGCACACGGTCACGGCTGTCGTGACGGGGAAGCCGGTGGAGATGGGCGGCTCACTCGGCCGCCGTGAGGCGACGGGGCGCGGGGTGACGCTCGTGACGCTCGCCGCGCTCGAGCACCAGGGGCTCAGCGTACGCGGGACCAGGGTAGCCGTGCAGGGCTTCGGTAATGTGGGCTCGGTGGCGGCGAGGCTGCTGCAGGAGCAGGGGTGCACAGTGGTCGCTATCAGTGATCGTACCGGCGGCGTTTTCAACGCCAAGGGAGTCGACGTGGTCGGCGCGGCCGCATACGTGAAGGAGCACAGGTCGCTCGAGGGTTACACGGAGGGCGATCAGTTGACGAACGAGGAGCTGCTCGCCCTCGAGGTGGATGTGCTGGTGCCAGCCGCACTCGAGAACGTCATCACGCGGAAGAACGCCGGCAAAGTTCGCGCGAAGATCATCTGCGAGGCCGCCAACGGTCCTACCACGGCACCGGCCGATGCGATCCTGGAAGAGCAGGGAATCTTCGTGGTCCCCGACATCCTGACCAATGCGGGCGGCGTGACGGTGTCCTATTTCGAGTGGGTGCAGGACCGCAGCGGCTACTTCTGGACCCTGGATACCGTGAACGAGCGCCTGCAGCACATAATGCAGACCAGCTTCCACGATGTGCTCGAGCTTTCCAACCTCCACAAGGTGAACATGCGGACCGCGGCCTACATGCTAGCGATCTCCCGCGTCGCCACCGTCCACCGGCTGCGCGGCATCTACGCGTGAAATACGGGGTTCAGGGTTCAGGGTGCAGGGTTCAGGAACTGCCTCGGGGTAGAGATCTCTACCTTGAAAGACCTTTCTGCTCCCTGATCCCTGGTAGTTCGCAGTTCCTGAACCCTGCACCCTGAACCCTGAACCCCGTAGTTAAAACCCTGCCCCCCGTAGTTAAATGAATCTCTTCCTGGTCGTCGTTGGTAAGCCTCGCTCGGCGGGGGTGGGGGAGGCGATTCGGGATTACGAGATCAGGGCAGGGCGCTACTGGCCGCTGGCGGTGCGGGAGGTGCGGGAGGAGTCGGCACGCTCGCGGACGCGGGAGCAGGTGGTCGAGCGGGAGGGAGAGCGCCTTCTCGGGGCGGTGGCGGATGGATCGCTCGTGGTAGCTTGTGACGAGCGGGGAACCGCCATGCGCTCCGAAGAGTTCGCCGAGTGGTTGCGCGGAGAGCGTGAGCGCGCGGACCGTGACGTGGCGTTCGTCATCGGTGGCGCGTACGGGCTTTCCGACGCCGTAACCAGGCGTGCCGGGATGCGCCTGGCGCTTGCACCCTGGACACTGCCACATGAACTCGCGCGACTGGTGCTCTCGGAGCAGCTTTATCGGGCCGGTACCATCATTCGCGGGGAGCCATATCACAAGTGACTAGTCTTTACTTCGGAACACGAGCCCGCGAGGTGAATTCCCCTCGCGTACGATGTTGACCGCGGGGCATCGGTGACGGATTTTCGCGTTCTCACGCGCTCGCTCGGGGAATCGCCTCTTGCGCGGCTGGCTCTGGACGGGGACGCGCCGGGAGGCTGGTACGGCGCACTCCCCCGTGGGGCGGATGGGTGGCGCACCAGGGCGGAGCAGGTGCGGCTGGAGTTTGCCGGGCGCGATTGGTTGGGTGCGCTCGGCGATGCGTTCGATGCGTCTGGCGCGGCGGCTGAGCGGCTCGCGCGAGTGGCTGCGGGCGGCGGGATCGTGGTGACCACGGGTCAGCAACCTGGCCTGTTCGGTGGTCCGATATACACGTGGAGCAAGGCGCTCAGCGCACTGGCGCTGGCGAACGGCCTGGAGCAGGCTACCGGAGTGCCTGTGGCTCCGGTCTTCTGGGCGGCCACGTACGATGCCGACTTTGCCGAGGCCAGCGTGACTCACGTGGCGCTGGGCAGCCAAGTGAAGCGCTTGCAGATGGATCCGCCGGCCGTTCCCGGACGGGAGATGCGTGACACTCCGTTGGGTGATGTGAGCCAGCTCGCCAGCGTGCTCGAGCGCGCTGCGGGATCGGCCGCCGATCCAGCGGTGATCGAGATGGTGCTCGCGGCTTACTCGAGAGATGCCACAGTGGGGAGTGCGTTCGTGGTGCTCCTGCGCCACCTGCTGGAGCCGCTGGGCATCGCGGTGCTCGACGCCGGGCATCCAGCGGTTCACGCCGCCGAGGGCCCATTGCTGATGGAGGCGCTCCGCAAGGCGGATGTGGTGGACGATGAGCTGCGCTCGCGCGAACGCGACATGCGCGTGCTCGGACACGATCCGCAGGTCGCGCACGTGGATGGACTCTCGCTGGTCTTCGCGGAGAGCAACGGCGAGCGCGTTCGCATCCCGATCGCCGAAGCTGCTGTCGCGGCGCGCGATGGAACGCGTGTGGACCTCGAACCCAACGTGCTGCTGCGTCCCGTTGCCGAGCGCGCCATCGTGCCCACCGCGGCGT
Organism: Gemmatimonadaceae bacterium; assembly: GCA_036565945.1. GTDB lineage: Bacteria > Gemmatimonadota > Gemmatimonadetes > Gemmatimonadales > Gemmatimonadaceae > JADGGM01. The sequence goes on along the minus strand of DATCXG010000095.1, from coordinate 37 downwards.
ACGTGGCTGGTCCGGGAGAGCTGGCATACTTCGCCCA
>DATCXG010000071.1:0-3341 GCA_036565945.1 Gemmatimonadaceae bacterium | reverse complement strand
CGAGGCGCGCCTCGATGCCGTGGGGGCGCTCGCTGCTGATGCACTGGCGCGCGCAGCACTCAGGAGCGCGCTCGATGGGGTGCGCGATGTGGAGCGGCTGGCGAGCAAGACGGCGGCCGGCCGGGCGACTCCGCGCGAGCTTGGCGCGCTCGGCGCTTCCCTGATTCGACTGCCGGCCGTGCACGATGCCGCGTCACGCGTGGGCGCCGCGGGTGTGATCGGCCAGCTTCTCGCGCGCTGGGACGCGTGTAGCGACCTGGCCGACGACATCTCACGATCACTAGTCGACCGGCCCCCGTTGGCCATCGGCGATGAGGAAACCATCCGTGGCGGGATGGACGTGGAGCTCGACGAGCTGCGCGCGTTGCGCAAGGGCGGTAAGGACGCCATCGCGCTCATCCAGTCGACCGAGCGCGAACGCACAGGCATCTCCTCGCTCAAGGTGGGCTACAACAAGGTGTTCGGTTACTTCATCAGCGTGACCAACGCCAACCGACACCTCGTGCCGTCACACTATCAGCGGCGCCAGACACTCTCGGGCGAGGAGCGCTACGTAACGCCCGAGCTCAAGGAGTACGAGGAGAAGGTGCTCACGGCCGCGGAGCGCATCGAGATTCGTGAGAGGGAACTGTTCGAGTCGCTGCGTTCGCGTACCGGCGCGGCAGTCGCGCGGCTCCAGGGGGTTGCGTCCATCGTCGCACAGCTCGACGTACTGGCGACCTTTGCCGAGGCGGCCGAGCACGAGGGATACGTGCGCCCCGAGATGCACGAGGGGTTCGAGCTGGAGATCGTGGCCGGTCGTCATCCCGTAGTGGAGCGGATGATGCCGCGCGAGAAGTTCATCCCCAACGATCTGCTGCTCACCCAGGACGCGCGGATGGTCATTCTCACCGGCCCCAACATGGCCGGGAAGTCCACCATCCTGCGACAGATAGGGCTCATCGTATTGATGGCGCAGGTGGGGAGCTTCGTCCCGGCCTCGCGAGCGAGGATCGGGCTGGTGGATCGCGTGTTCACGCGCGTGGGTGCGAGCGACAACCTGGTGCGCGGCCAGTCCACATTCATGGTGGAGATGTCGGAGACCAGCGCCATCCTGCACACCGCCACCGCTCGTAGTCTCGTGCTGCTCGATGAGATTGGCCGTGGCACGTCCACCTACGACGGCGTCTCGATCGCGTGGTCGGTGAGCGAGCATCTGCACGACGCCCTGGGTTGCAAGACCGTGTTCGCCACCCACTACCACGAGCTCACCCAGCTGGCCGACGAATTAGTAGCAGTTCGTAACTATAACGTGGCCGTGCGCGAGGTGGGCGACGAGGTGCTCTTCCTGCACAAGCTCCTGCCCGGCGGAGCCGACCGGTCGTACGGGATAGAGGTGGGGCGGTTGGCGGGACTCCCCGAGCCCGTGCTGCGGAGAGCGCGGCAGGTGCTCCGGAGGTTGGAGGGCGGACACCTGGTTGGTAAGGGATCAGGGAGCAGGGATCAGGAAGCAGGGGGGCAGCTCGCCCTCTTCGGAGGCGGAGCGCCCGGCGGCGAGGCTGCGAGCGAGAGAAAAGAGATCCCGCACCCCGTGGTGGAGAGACTGAAGGACGTGGATGCGGATGATCTCACTCCCCGCCAGGCACTGGCGCTGCTGGCGGAGTTGGCCGAAGAGGCAAAGCGATCCGACGGGCGAGGCGGGGTCACGTCTTGAGGCTAGCCCCGAGTTTGAAGGCAACCACTGGGGCACTGCCTAGCTGCTTACCTGCAGCACTGAGAACGGCAAGAGAGAACGGCAACTGCGTTACCTGCAGCACGGAGAACTGCAAGAGAACGGCAAGCGAGAACTGCAGGAGGGACTGCAACTGCTGACCTGCAGCACAGAGAACTGAAAGAGAACGGCAGGCGAGAACTGCAAGAGAACTGCAACTGCCAACCACAACGGCCGTGAACCACGGAGGCACGGAGCGAACTGCAACTGCAAGAGCCAAGGCAACTGCAAAAGGCAATGTTTTTGGGGATCGCATCCGGGCCTCCTCTCCCCGAGGCGAGCGGGAGCCAGAGGCTCTCAGGAGCCCCGAGTGCCGCAAGCGGAGCCAGAGGTGTAGAGCAGTTCCCAAAGCTTTTGTCTTTTAGCTGTGGCAGTTGGCAGTTGCCTTCGCCGTTCTCTCTTGCAGTTCTCGCTTGCCGTTCTCTTGCAGTTCTCCGTGCTGCAGGTAATGCAGTTCAGTTTTCTCTTCTGGCGTGAGGACCCTGAAGTGGCGGAGCTCCGCGATCTGGTCGGGATCCGCACACCGGGCTGATGAAGGCAGGAAGCTCGTCAGTTCTCCGCGAGCCGATAGACAGTGCCGTTGGTGGAGAGGACGTAGAGCTCGCCGGCGGCGTCTTCGCCGAACGATTGCACGTTGCCGATATCGCCCACGTCCCACGTGGTCTCGTTGGTCACCGCATTTCCGGTGTACCTGAAGCTCCTGAGGAATCCGGTGCAGTAGTCGGAATAGAAGTAGAGCCCCACTGCACTCGGAACGCGGGTGCCGCGGTAGACGTAGCCGCCGGTGATCGAGCAGCCGTCGTCATGGCTGTACTCGAGCACCGGCAGAGTGAGCCCGCTCTGATCGCAACTGGATGCGTTGTAGCAGTGCGCCCCCTCCATGATGTTCCAGCCGAGGTTCTGCCCACCCTCGTCTGACGGGACGACGTTCACTTCCTCCCACGCGCTCTGTCCCACGTCGGCTATGTAGAGCAGGCCCGATGTTGCATCGAAGTTGAAGCGCCACGGATTGCGCAGCCCGTACGCCCAGATCTCGCCGCGTGCTCCCGCACGAGTGGCGAACGGGTTGTCGGGCGGGATCGCGTACGGGTCGCCGGCATCGACGTCGATTCGCAGGATCTTGCCGAGCAGCACGCCCAGATTCTGGCCGTTCCCCTGAGGGTCGCCTCCGCTCCCACCGTCGCCCAGCCCCACGTAGAGCTTGCCATCGCTGCCAAAGACGAGGAGTCCGCCGTTGTGGTTGTCGAAGGGTTGGTCCACGAAGAGAATCGGCTTCGCCGAGGCCGGGTTGGCCACGTCGGGATCTGCCGTGCTCACCGAGTAGCGCGCGACGTGCGTATCGCCGCTCCTATCGGTGTAGTCGACGTAGAAGAAACCGTTCGAGGCGTAGTTCGGGTGGAACGCCATGCTGAGGAGGCCCTGCTCGCCCCCGTCCGACACGCTCCCGCTGAGGTCGAGGAACGGCGTAGGGAGTAGTGCGCCGTCCTTCACGATCCTGATGCGTCCCGTCTTCTCCACCACGAAGAGTCGCTGGTCGTTGGCGGGCGCGGTGAGAAAGAGCGGTAGCTCGAGCCCGGTGACCACTGTCTCG
>DATCXG010000034.1:0-14123 GCA_036565945.1 Gemmatimonadaceae bacterium | reverse complement strand
CACAAAAAGTCCGTCGTATGCTACGAAACGTTACAGAATCCCTGGCCGAACCGGGATTCTGGTCACAGATGCCCCGATCATCGATATTCTGGGATTCTGATCTCGCCGCAGGGGCGGTATTCCCCTCTTATCGGCAGGCGCATTCCGCGGCACTCCTTGTGCGACATCGACCCGCTGCAGCACACCCTGAACCGGCATGGCGCCGCCGGAAGCGGTATACTCGTGCGCCGAGGGCTCGAGTGATGAGAACCATGCTCGTGGATTCGCTGATCGCTCTGACGATCGCGTTCGCGATGGCCGCAGTAGGCGCGTCCGAACTCCGCGCCCAGGGAGACGACGCCGGTGACCACGCACCAGCGACCTCCGACTACTACCATGGTGGACGGTACGACCAGGGGCTCGTGCCAGGGGTGCGCATCGCCGCGGTGAGCGAGGACGGCGCGTTGATCACCCTGCGCGATGGCACGGTGTGGGAGGTCTATCTACCGCACCGCACGAGCACCGCCGAGTGGCGAAGGGGCGACTTCGTGATCGTGAAACTGAGCCCACTGGGGCAGAACGTGGGGCAAACTCGGTACACCTACGAACTGCTCAACGGCCGCGCGGAATCGGCCGCGGTGGTCGAGTTCAGGGGGAAGCGTACGCGGGGGAGACGGGGCTGACCCGTTCCCCGCGTGCCGCGCCGCGCTATCTCTTCGTCTTCCCGCCTTTCGCGGCCCGCTCGCGGACCGGTGACTTGCCACGCTTGGCCGGCGACTTCCCGCGCTTGACGGGCGACTTCCCGCTCTTTGCGGGCGACTTGCTGCCCCTGGCATCCGCCTTCACGCGCTTCTTCTTCGCGGGAGCCAGGATCGTCCCGCGACACTTGGGCGACCCGCAACGGCACGGGTAGCGCGCCTCGTCACTCTCGTCGGCATCGGGCGCGCGATCATACTGGTAGTCGTACACCAGCTCCTCACCCGGCTGGATCGTGCGAACACACTCTATGTAGATGTGACCATCATCTATCACGGCTTCGCAGTTCGGATCGCACGAGTGATTGATGAAGCGCGCCTCGTTCCCGTCTACCGCCGCGTCGATCACGGTCCTGCGGTTGAGGGTGAAGAGGAAGGTGTGATGGCGCTTCATATTGTCCTCATCGTAGCGCCGGTCGGCTTCGTCGTGCGATATGTGCTCGCCGACGTACTCGATGAGGCGCGTCCCCTTGCGGATGCGTCGGAGCGCGAACGCGCCGCGCCCCTGGATGTGCGATGAGCGGATCTCGAAGAATGATTGGCTTGCTGGCGGCATGGGTAGATGATGGGGGTGGGAAGCTAGCTGGCGACGGCGCTCGGAATGCTCATCACAGAGCGCCATCGGTCGAAGTACGCACCTTCACGGCGTCTCCGGCGAGCTCGAGCTCGGGAGTGAAGTCCTCGCCGGGGTTGATGAATTTGTCGCGCTCTATTCCGTACTGCTTCTCGTAGAGCTGGCGGTAGCGGCCATCCAGCGCGAGGAGCTCGTCCTGAGTGCCGCGCTCCACTATGCGACCCTCCTCGAGCACGAGGATCTGATCGGCGCTGGCGATCGTGGAGAGCCGGTGCGCGATGACGAAGGTGGTGCGACCGCGGCGGAGAGAACGCAACCCGTCGCGGATGAGCGCCTCGCTCTCGGAGTCGAGACTCGACGTGGCCTCGTCGAGGATCAGTATCTGCGGATCGGCCAGGATCGCACGGGCGATGGCCACGCGCTGCCGCTGACCACCCGAGAGCCGCACCCCGCGCTCGCCGACGACGGTATCGTATCCGTCCTCGAACTCCTCTATGAACTCGTCGCAGTGCGCCAGACTGGCGGCATCGCGGATCTCGTCCATCGATGCGCCTGGCCTCGAGAAGGCGATGTTCTCCGCCACGGTGCCATCGAACAGGAAGTTCTCCTGCAGCACCACGCCCAGGTGCGAGCGGTAGTCGCGTAGCCGTAGATCCGTCAGGTCGCGCCCATCCACGAGCACTCGCCCGGTAGTGGGGTGGTTGAACGCCATTATCAGGCTGATGAGCGTGCTCTTTCCCGAACCGCTGGAGCCCACGAGGGCGGTGGTGCTACCCGCCGGCGCGTGGAAGGACACGCCATGCAACACGGGCACACCCGGCGTGTACTCGAAGCTCACGTCCTCGAAGCTCACGTCCCCGCGCAGACCATCGACCGCGTCACGCTTCAGGTCTGCCTGGTCCTCCGTGGCCATCATCTTCAGCTCGCGGATGCGGTCGAGGCCGGCGAACGCCTCGCTGATCTGCGTACCGATGGACGCTATCTGGACCAGCGGCTGAACCACGAGCCCCACGAAGATCATGTACATCACGAAGTCGCCCAGGGTCATCTGGCCGGCCGCCACCGCCTTGCCACCGACCAGCAGGATGAGCACTCCAACAACGCCAATCACTACCGTGGTGAAAGCCGTCACCGCCGACACTCCGGTGATGGAGCGGGCGATGTTGCGGAACAGCCGGTGCACCCCGCGCGCGAAGATCACCTGCTCGCGACGCTCGGCGGTGTAGGTCTTCACTACCCGGATGCCACTGAGCTCCTGCGAGAGACGTCCGGTCAATTCGGCTGTGATCACGCTGCGCGCGCGGAATATCGGACGAAGCTTGTTGAAGGCGAACGCCATCCCGCCGCCGAAGAAGAGCAGGATCAGCAGCGTCATGGCGGTGAGCTGCCAGTTCAGATAGAACAGCACCGCGAGCGCTATGACAGCGGTAACGACCCCGCCGCTGAGCTGCACAAGTCCAGTCCCCACCAGGTTCCGGATCCCATCGGCATCGTTCAGGATTCGCGAGATCAGAACACCGGTCTGAGTGGTATCGAAGAACGAGACCGGGAGCCGCAGTACGTGCGCGTTCACGCGCTTGCGCATCTCCGTGATCGCGCGCTGTGCGGCCACGCTCATCACCTGCGACAGCGCGAAAGTGGAGAGCGCCTGCACGAGCGTGGCGACACCGACGGCAATCGCGAGCGGTGTCAGTAGATCGGAACGGTGCTCACCGATCACCTTGTCGATGAGCACCTTGGAACTGCCCGGCAAGACCAGCCCAGCGAGCCGGTTCACCAACATCAGGAGGAGGCCGATCTGGAGGTGCTTGCGATTGCGCCAGATGAGATCGCGCGATTCCTGCCAGGCGTTGGCCATGTTCGGCTTGTGCTTGGCCTCCGAACGGCCGCCTGGCCCGGTGTACGCACGACGGCTTCCGTGGCCGACGTGGATGCCGGGCCCCCTCATGAGACCTGGACCTGTCATAACCCTCCATTGCCGCGGGGATGCGCGGCCTCTCGCAATATAGCGGGAGGAGGCGGGTGACTACTCCACCACGATGCGTACCAGGGCGGTGTCGCCCGTGGCGGTGCGGGCGCGAATCACGTGCGTGCCAGTGGCGAGTGAAAGGCGCGGGCGGCCGGCACGAGCAGGTAGGTCGTGACTCCGGCGAACAGAAGAGCGGATCTGACAAGCGACATTCAGGCTGGGAAGGTCGGAGAAGTTCTCAGGAGTCGGCCGTCGCTACTTTCGAACCGGACCGGGCAACAGATGGGTCGGCTTCACCGGCCATATCGCGCGCCGCTCGGGTGAAAGGGCGAGGGCGCTCCGTCAATATGCGGCGCGCCCGTGGGGCGGCAAAGCCGCATCGGGGTAGAACAGGAGAGCGAACGGGGAACGGACCTTGCCAATCGGGACCACCGACAACCTCATATGACTCGACTCCTCGACATCGCAACCACTATTCCCCCCTTGACGATGGCGCTCATCGCCGCCGTGTTGCTGCTCGCAGCCTCGTACTGGCTCGTGCACCGGCGGCGCGCGCGTCCGCTGCGAGGAGAGGAGCTTCCACCGCTTGTCTTCACGGTGCGCGACCGCAGTGTGCCCAGCATGCGGCCAGCCAACATGCGGCCAGCCAATATGCCGTCGGCCATGTCCCATGTACCCGCCTCGAGCGCCAACGGGTCATCCTACTCGTCCTCGAGTCCCCCGGCGCCCTCCCGGTTCTCTCCGCCATCGTCAGCCGAGGCCCAGCCCATACGACCCCACTCGTTCAGTGCCGCCGGGACGGGCGACGAACGCGGAGCTGGTGCAGAGTCCGCGGACGGTAGGAGCCAACAGACACCAGCGAGCGAGGCAACGGTGCGCGTTCCACGCTACGTGGAACAGACATCACTGGAATACCTGCCGGGTTGTCTGGAGGTCCAGGCCGCTGGTGATACCGGGCGGCAGCCGGGCGAGAAGATTCGCTTCCCTCACCAACGCGGTCGGGGTGCCACCGTAACCCTGGGCCGCGACGACGGCCCGCCGGGCACGCACCTGACGCTTCCCGCTGAATCAGTGAGTCGTCGACACGCCCAGATGGAATACGAGAACGGGCGCTGGAAGATCAGCAATCTCTCGCGCACCAATCCAACCGTGGTGAACGGCGAGGAGTTGATGATCACGGAGGGCGCGCGCTGGCTCTACGACGGCGACGTGATCGAGATGGGCGAGTTGGTATTCCGCTTCCACGAACGCTGATTCGCGACGATGCCGCCAGCCTCTGGGCGAGGCTGGCCGGCCCCGCACAACATCACGACTGAGCCCCTACACCCACTCACGCGAATCGCGATCGCGGTGGCAGTGACCGAAGACCCTCGTGAACAACCATACCGCCAGCAACACCGGCAGCGCCACGAACAGGACGGCCTTGAGGAACAGAAGGCCCACTCCAACCACGGCGCCGGTAACTCCCACGATCACAGCGAGCAGTACGCCACCCAGCAGTGCCAATACCAGCGCAACCGGTACGACGATCGCGAGCGTGAACAGGATCTTGAGAAGTGTGTACATGCTCGATACTCCGCGCACGAGATTCATGCAGTGTCGACTAACCGGCACTACGTCGTCCGCAGCCGGATTGTTTCGTCGATGGCGACTCCAGCGCCGGGTTCGCTCTCCGCCCCAGCCCCGTGTCGCCCCGAGAGCAGCAGAGTCAACAACTGCTAACCACGGGGACACCGAGGCACGGAGAACTACTGAACTGCGGTAACTGCTTACCTGCAGCACAGAGAACTGCAGTGGAACTGCAAGAGAGAACTGCAAGAGAGAACGGCAACGGCAACTGCCAACTGCAACGGCTGAAACCGGAAAAGCTTGGGGAACTGCTAGAACCACGGAGGCACGGAGACATGGAGAAAAGCAAAAAGCTTTGGGAACGGCTCTTCGCCTCTGGCTCAGGGCGCGGCACTCGTGGCTCCTCGCCTCCTCAGGTCCCGCTCGCCTCGGCGCGAGGAGGCTCGGATGCAATCCCCTAAAAAAATGCCTTTTGCAGTTGCCCTGGCTCCTGCAGTTGCAGTTCCCTCCGTGTCTCCGTGCCTCCGTGGTTCGAGCAGTTGCCCAAGCTTCGCTGCTTTTAGCCGTTGCAGTTGGCAGTTGCAGTTCTCTCTTGCAGTCTCGCTTGCCGTTCTCCTGCCGTTCTCCGCGCTGCAGGTAAGCAGTTCAGTAGTTCCGCAGTTCCTCGTGTCGCCGTGGTTGACGTTGCAGTCTCCTGAACTTCGTACTTCACACCTTGATCAGGATATTCCTGCGGTACAGCTCCCACATGAGCCAGAGGAACAGGAGAACGTAGCAGACGGCGAAGAGGAGCGAGGCGTTCCTCGGGGCGAGCCAGGAGGCGAAGGCCGACTGGTACAGGGCCGACTGCACCGGAATGGATTCGCCCTGGTAGGGGACTCTGACGAGGGTGTAGATCAGTCGTGACAGGAGCCCCTCACCGACGAAAGCAGCCAGAGGGTTCACACCGAAGATCACGAGCGGCTTGGTCCATCGGCGAACGCCGTTGACATCGATCAGCCACATGCAGGTGGCGAGGGTGACGCACGCGAGGCCAGCGGTGAAGACAACGTAGGAGCTGGTCCACAGGTTCTTGTTGATCGGAAATACCCAGTTCCAGATCAGGCCCACCATCATGCCGATCGCGCCCACCGCGAAGAGTGCGGCCACGCGCTCGATCAGCGGCCTCCGGGTACCGATCCACCGGCCTGCCAGCACGCCGAGCATGCACGTGCCGATGGCGGGGACCGTGGAGAGTATCCCTTCGGGGTCCCAGGTCCTGGAGCCGCGCCACATGTGATCGACACCGATCACGGCCCGATCGAGCCAGGCGCCGAGTGTGGCCTCGGGGCGGTCGAGCAACTGGGCCCCGAGCCCGTAGCCTGGCACGGGGATGAGCGTCATCGCGAGCCAGTAGCCGATCAGCAAAGCGGCAATGATCGCCACCTGCTGCCTGAGCGAGGTGCGCATCGTGAGGAGCGCGGCGAAGATGTAAGCGACGCCGATGCGTTGGAGTACTCCCGTGACGCGCCAGTTCCCGAGGCCGATGCCCGGTGTGGCCGAGTCGAACTGCACGCCGAACGGGAGATGGAGCACGAACTCGTGGTACGGAAAGCCTCCCAGGAGGAGGCCGACCAGCACTATGAGCCCTCCACGCTTCAGTATCTGGGCCACGATCGACCTGTCGTTCGCGCCGCGATTGCGGCGCGAGGTGAGCGACAGGTGGGTTGTGATTCCTACGATGAAGAGGAAGAAGGGGAAGACGAGATCCGTGGGTGTCCACCCATGCCACTTCGCGTGCTCCAGCGGCGGGTAGATGGCACTCCACGTTCCAGGGTTGTTGACCAGGAGCATCCCGGCGATGGTGAGTCCGCGGAAGACGTCGAGCGATAGAAGCCGTTCGCGCAGGTGGCCGCGCGCGGCTCCCATGGACTCCAGGGCGGCTGGTTCGCCGAGAGCTCCCAGCGGGGCGGCGGTGCTCACGAAGCCTTCAGCTCTACTGTCTCCGAGAACGTCCACGCGTCGTCCTTGCAATCGAAGTAGACGGCCTTGGTGGGCGCGGGCTGCACCGTTTCCCCGGTGTAGCGCCCGCTAAGGGACACGACTGCCCGTCCCCTCTCGGCGGCCTGTACACCGCCGTAGAGCACCAGGAGGGTTGGGAATGGCCCCTTCTCGATGAGCATCGAGATCACCGCCTTCTGCTTGGCGGGGTCCGAGGGGAATAGATAAGTGGGTCCCTTCCCCTGCAGCACCTCGCGTCCGGGGTCCGGGAGGGCGGAATCGCCCACAGCCTGCACGAGGTATCGCTGGGGGCTTGGCGTGAGCTTCTCGAGGTACTGAGTGACCGCTTCGGCGATCACTGGTCCGCCTGGCGCCTGGCATCCACTCGAGCCGAAGCTGCGTCCCCGGTCGGACGCGCTCGTGCAGGCGGAGAGGAGCACAGCGAGGGCGGCGATGGCTGCCGGAAGGCACTTCGAATGGCTTGTCATGCCAGGATAGTTGCACGGCGGTAGCCATTTGTCGAGACTGGCAGCACCGTTGGGCCAGATTTGTACTCTCGCTCCCGCCGAACCCTCAGGCCATCTCTGCTTGTTCCTGCCTGTCCAGTCGCTCGGCGTGGCCCACCCACTTGAAGAAGGTCACCGACATGGCGCCCAGGAGCACGAAGCTCCCGATGAGCCACATTATGAGACCCCCAAGGCGCTGGTCCTCGATGGGGGAGACGGGCCAGACTCGCGGAGCGCCGACGTACGTGGCGTAGAGCAGACTTCCGGAGAGCGAGATGACCACGGCCGTGACCGTGAGGGGCAGCGTATTCAGGAAGAGGTACAGTAACCGCGTTGGATATCCGAGCGGGGGCAGCTCCGGAGTCCGGCTCATGACTGGCCACCAGAGGATCATCGAGGCAGCAAGGAAGGCGAAGTGCTGCACGATATACAGCGGCTGTGACGCCAGCGCCACGTCGTATACCACCGGCAGATGCCACGCGATGATGGAGATGTTGAAGATCGCGAACGCCCAAGGGCCGGAGGTGATGGTCCCCGCAACGGCGCGCACGGCTCTCACGCTCACAGCGGGGCGAAGCATCCATCCCGGCGTTCCCGCTATGAGCAGCGGAGCAACCAGCACGGCGAGCAGCATGTGCTGGGTGACGCGCGCACTGAACAGGTAGTGCCTGCCGAGGACCGCTATGGGGCCATCCAGCACGAGCAGGAGCGCAACGAGCCCGCCCGAGAAGGTGAGTACTTCTCCGATAGTCAGGCTGCGCTGCCCGGGATGCGGAACGGCGGCGGTGGCCGCGGCGCGCGCTTCCGCGCTGCCATTGCCCTCCGCCGCCGTTACTCCCTCACGGCTCCGTGAACGCCAGGCGTACAGCCCGCCCAGTATCGCGAGGCTCGCCGCCGTGCTCCAGTGGAGACTGAACGCTGTCCAGGAAAACTGGGCAGGGATCAGCACCGATGCTACCAAGATCGAGCTCTGCCCAACCGAGCTTCACTCACGAAGCGCCGAGCGAGAGACGGCCGAACAGGAAGAGCAGAGCGATGAGTATCGAGGCGGCGATGAGCGCCGGCCCGATGAACAGCCCGCGGAATACCTTCGCGTCGTACTTCAGATGCATGTAGAACATCACCACGATCACGAACTTGGCCGCCGACAGTGCCAACAGTGTCGGTACGAAAAGCCTCGTCTCCTTCATCGGGGTATAGTAGATCCACACCTCGATGATCGTGATCACCGTGAGGATGAGCGCCACCCACTTGTACGTTCCCCAGTCGGGGTGCGAGTGCTCCAGCGCGTGCGCCTCACCATGGGCGTCGTACATGGTCTGTGAACCAGAATGATCGGCCATCGTCTTCTCCCTATTGGATCAGGTACACGAGAGTGAAGATCACGATCCATACGACGTCGACAAAATGCCAGTACAGTGCGCATATGTCGACGTTGATCGCGTCCCGTGGCGCCAATCCACGCTTCATGTCAACGCCTAGCAGCGTCAGCAGCCAGAGCACTCCGACCGTGACGTGCGCTCCATGGAATCCGGTAAGAACGAAGAACGAGGAGCCGAACAGATTGGTCTTGATCGTCAGCCCCTCGTGCACGAACGACGTGAACTCGTACGCCTGGAAACCCAGGAATGTCGCGCCGAGCAGGGCTGTCATCGCCAGCCAGATCTTCGAGTACTTCCGGTCGCCGCGTGATACCGCCGAGTGGGCGAGCACCATCGACAACGACGACATGAGCAGTACGAACGTCGATGCGGAGGTGACCGGGATATTGAGGATGGCGGCAAAGTGCTCGCCGGCCGGACTCACCCACTCCGTGTGAGGAAAGGGCCCCACCAGCGACTGACCCTTGTAGATGAGGTAGGTCGAGATCAGCGAGGCGAAGAGAAAGCACTCCGAGGCAATGAATGCCCAGATTGCGATCTTTGTGTTACTGAGACCGGTGCTCGTGTAATGCTGCTCGCCATGCGAGTCGGCCAATGCGGCGGTAGCCAATGCTAGGATCTCCAGTGAAATATTCAGACCAGGCGGTGGGCCGCGCGTGCATCGCGCGGGCCCACCGCCCGTGACTCAATGTTCTGCTTCGACCGGCGTGAGGAACCACACCACGAGCGAGATTATGAAGAGCACTCCGCCAGCCACCATGAGACCGACGTGCTTGTGCCATATGAGCCCGATGAACGGCACGATCAGCAGGAGTGCCGCTATGAGCGGCTTCACCGTCGGCGACGGCATCACAGGCTCCTTCACCGACGAGCGAGCGTCCTCGGCATTGAGCTGCACATCCGAGGGCGTCATGATGTCGCCAGCATCCTGTCCGGCGATGGCCACATTGATCCGCCTCTCCCCTTCCTTGGTGTGCGGCACGGTCTCGACGAGCTGTGGCGCCTTCGCGTCCCACATCGGATAGCGCGATGTGACAGTGGGAATCGTCGCGTAGTTGTATGCTGGTGGCGGCGACGAAGTGGTCCATTCGATGGTCGGCGCGCCCCAGGGATCGCCACCCGCTATAGCGCCCGAGCGGCGGCTGCGGAGCATGTTGTACACGAAGAACAGTGTGCCGATCGCAAGCGTGAAGGCGCCGATGGTAGCGATGTGGTTATCCAGATCCCAACCCTGGTTTGCATCGTACGACCAGATGCGCCGCGGCATCCCGGCGAGACCCGCGAAGTGCATCGGGAAGAACGTCAGGTTCATCCCGATGAACGTCAGCCAGAAGTGCCACTTGCCAAGCGGCTCGTCCAGCAGCCGCCCCGTGATCTTGGGGAAGTAGTAGTAGATGCCGGCGAAGAGTCCCATCATCGATCCACCGAACATCACGTAGTGGAAATGCGCCACCACGAAATAGCTGTCGGTCTGCTGCATGTCGGAAGGCACCGAGGCGTGCATGACGCCCGAGATGCCGCCGATGGTGAACAGGGAGACGAGCCCGATGGCGAACAGCATCGACGTGGTGAGGCGCAGAGATCCGCCCCACATGGTGCCGAGCCAGTTGAAGATCTTGATCCCCGTGGGGATGGCGATCAGCATCGTGGTAACGGCAAAGATCGAGTCGGCGATCGGTCCCATTCCAACCGCGAACATGTGGTGTGCCCAGACGCCGAACCCGAGGAAGGCGATCAGGATCAGCGAGTACACCATCACGGGGTAGCCGAAGAGCGGCTTCGAGGAGAAGGTGGGGACGACTTCCGATACCAGCCCGAAGGCCGGAAGTATCAGGATGTAGACCTCAGGGTGCCCGAATAGCCAGAAGAGGTGCTGCCACAACAGCGGATCGGCGCCCGCGGCAATCTCGTAGAAGTTGGTACCGAAGAAGCGGTCGAACATCAGGAACGTGACCGCGATCGTGACGAACGGGAACGAGAGGATGATCATGAACTGCGTGCAGAAGGCAGACCACGTGAACACAGGCATGCGCATGAAGTGCATGCCGGGCGCCCGCATGTTGATGATCGTGGTGATGAAGTTGACGCCAGCCGCGAGCGATGAGATGCCGAGGATCTGCAGACCCACCACCCAGAAGTCCATGTTCAGCCCGGGATTGTAGGTCCGGGTGTTCAGCGGGGCGTAGGCGAACCAGCCGGAGTCCGGCGCGGCGTTGAAGAGCCACGACACGTTCATGAACAGGCCCCCCAGCAGGAACACCCAGTAACTGAAGGCGTTCAACCTTGGGAAGGCCACATCGCGCGCGCCAATCTGGAGCGGGATCAGATAATTGAAGAAAGCTGCCGACAACGGCATGATCACCAGGAAGATCATGGTGGTGCCGTGCATCGTGAACAGCTGATTGTACAGGTCTGCGTCGACCACGCGACCGTTCGGGCCGTAGAGTTGCGACCGGATAATCAGCGCCTCGAGCCCACCAACCAGGAACCAGGTGAGTGAGGTGTACATGTAGAGCTGGCCAATCTTCTTATGGTCGGTAGTAGCCAGCCAACTCCAGAGACCACCCTCGTACTTCTGCCGGGGTCGGCCGAGAGCGGGTGCCGCGACTGTGGTTGCCATTCGGGATCTCCCGTTACTTCAAGGACGAGATGTAGGCGGCGATATCGGCGATCTGCTGGTCGTCGAAGGCGCCCATTGTGTGGGGTAACCCCTTTCCCATCGGGGGCATGAGGCTGCCTGGCTTCATGGCCGGCGCATCCTTGATCCACATTGCCAGATGCTTCACGTCGTTGGGGTACATGCCACCGGCGATTGTCGTGCGGCTCCCAACGTGAGTGAGGTTCGGGCCCACGATCCCTGGCGAGACCCCCTGGACCGTATGGCACCCGATGCAGGCGGCGGTTTTGTAGAGCTGCGCGCCGCGAGCGGGGTCACCTGCGCCCGCTTTCACATCCAGGCCCGCTGGCGTTGGCGTGTTGGGCACGGACCAGGCTGGAAGGCTATCCTGCGACCAGGTCCCCAGTGCCGACTGCGGGGCGGCCGACGCGAGCGCCGGAGTGGCCGCGGCCTGCGCTACTGCCTGTGCAGACGTGTCCGAGGCTGCCGGAGCAGCCGCAACCGGGAACGACGGGCCAGTCTTCTGGTGCGCTATATACGATTCGAACTGAGCCTGTGGCACGGTGAAGACGCGGAATCTCATGTTGGAGTGGGACGCACCGCAGTACTCGGCGCAGAACCCGTTCCACACGAACGAGGACTCCGGGGTGAACCAGAGATAGTTCGCCTTGCTCGGATCCTGGTGAACGAGATCGCGCTTGCCGCCGAGCTGTGGGGCCCAGAACGAGTGGATCACGTCCTTCGTCATAAGATGCAGATTTGCCGTGCGACCCACAGGGAGGTAGAGCTCGTTCGCGGTGACAACCCCATACTCAGGGTACCGGAACTCCCACCACCACTGATGGCCGATTACCTCGACCTGCAGCGCGGACGGCACTGCTCTCGCTTGGGTTTCGAATATCGTGCGCACGGTGGGTACGGCAATGATCGCCAGGATCAAGGCCGGAATCAGCGTCCACGTCACTTCCAGCGTCGTGTTTCCGTGCGTCTGCTTCGGTTCCGGTCCTCCCGGTCGCGCCCGGTATTTGAGGAGGACGAATACCAGAATCCCCTCTACCACCACGAAGACCAACAACCCGAGGAAGAGGAGCAGATAAGTCAGGTGGTCCTCGGCGCGCCCGAGCTCGGTGTGCGCGCCAAAGGTGCTGTTCGGGTTGTGGGAACAGGCAGCTAACCCTAGGGCGAGCACCGATATCAGCGCGCCGGCGAAGAGCCGACGCGCGCGGTGGTGACCAGTCATCCCGTGTCCTGAAAGGCGTTCAATAGTCGGCGCCAAGAGAGGCGCCAGTTCGTTGGATTTGGCGGGCAAGCTACGGCGTCACCAACTACAAAGCAAGGTAAAGCGAGTGCCGCGCCACAGCCTGATAATTGAATGATACGATGACCGTTGGTTGGCCATCAGGGAATCGATTACAAACGGTAGGGGAAACCCGTACATGCGAGCATCCGTAACGCGGATCCTGCTCGCCTCGACCCCATCCTCACCATTCACTCTACCTTCTCCAATCTATCATTGGGGAGCTCGCGCCGGCCAGCCTTCGCCTGCGGCGCGCCGTTGACGCGTACGATGTCGGCCGTGAAATCGAACTGACCGGAGAAGAGCGACGATCCCACGCCGTAGGAGTCCACGGGCACACGCGCGGCCTCGAAAGCGCGGATCTTCTCCACGGTGAATCCGCCGGAGACTACGATCTGGACAAAATCGAATCCTTCCGCGTCGAGCGCCGAGCGCACGTTGCAGACGAGTTGCGGGTTCACACCAGTGGGCTGGAAGGCGCCCATCTGCGGAATGATCGAGCGGTCCACGAGGTTCTCCGCTGTGTCGAGCCGCACAGCCGAGAGGCGCCGGCCGAGCGCGCGTGCCACAGCCAGGCTGGTGCCGACGCAGTCGTTGTCGTAGTCCACCAGGGCAATTATCCGCGCGCTCGGATCCGTATGCTCGGCAAATTTCTGCGCGGCCAGCACGGTATCACCGTTGTAGGCGGCGATCAGCGCGTGCGGCACGGTGCCCATCCCTTCCGAACCCCACCAGCTCGCCTGCGCATCAGTGGAGACGCCGATCGCGCCAGCGATGTGGGCGGCGTAACCGTCGCCAGTCTGCACCAGCCAGTGGTCGTGGCGCGCGGGAAAGAACATCACAGTCTTGGGGCGCGCCGCGTCCACTACGCGACGGGTATTGGTGCCCACCCGCGTGCGCCGCGCGAGCACGCCGAGATAGAGCGTCTCCAGGTGCGCGAACGAAGCATAGGGCCCCTCGATGGTCATCACCGTCTCCCACGGCGCGATCTCGTCGCCATCATAGAGCGCTCTCACGTCGAGCTCGCCCCAGTCGTCGGAGCAGAACTTCAGGATCGCGATCGCCTCGTCCATCCCGCCCAGAAACGCCCGCGCCTTGGTGAAGACCTGCATGGTCACCCGAGGCGAGTATCCATCGGCCAGCAGGATCTCTCGCGCACGCACGAAGTACTTGTCGGAGTAATACCCCTCACGCATGCGCTCCACTGGAAGGTGGAAGACGGAGGGATCCAGGCGCGGCCGCATGACGACGGGGTTCAGGGTTCAGGATTCAGGGTTCAGGAACTGCTAACTACCGGGGGCAGGGTTCAGGATTCAGGGAACGGCTCGTGGCGTGGAACTCTCTACCCCGAGGTGGTTCCTGCCCCCTGAACCCTGCACCCTGAACCCCGTAGTCAAGCCTTCGCCGCGGGGGAGGTCATGCCCGCGGGGTCCAGGATCTCATCCAGTTGCTCGCGGGTGAGCAGACCTCGCTCGCACACCACGTCGTAGACACT
>DATCXG010000025.1:0-2683 GCA_036565945.1 Gemmatimonadaceae bacterium | reverse complement strand
GGAAGCGATGGCGGTCTTCCGCGGCATAGAGCTAGATGCCCGTCGCACCGTGGGCCTGGCGCGAACCGTGGCGGCGGCGTCCGATGGCCAGCGGGACCTGGTGCACGAGCTCGGGCTGGCGTCGCGGCAGGGGGCGCAGGTAGCGGCGGAGACGGTCTCCACGACCGGTGACGTGTCGGATGCTACGGCACGGCAGCAGGAGTTGACGGAGCGCTTGCGCGAGACGGGGAGTGTACTGGCCGGCGCGGCCGGCACTCTGGGCGCGGTGGTCGCGCGCTTTGGAGCGCGCGATGAGTGAGGCTCTCATGAGGACCGTTGACGCCAGTTATGTCAAACTGGAAAGCGGCTCAGAAGCGCAAGAACAACAGCGCTCCCCACTATCTGTTTTTTCGATGGCTCCGTTTTCATTACCGGCCGACTCCAGGCCGCCAGATCCGTCGCCACTCGGCGCGATGTCGCGAGACTCGACACCACTCGATACGGGTCACTGTGGCGCGTAGGGTGGGCTCACGCGTGATCGGTCTCATCTCCGATACCCACGGGCTGGTGCGCGCGCAGGTGCACGACGCGCTGGCCGGTGTGGAGCTCATCCTGCACGCTGGCGACGTGGGCGGCGATGATATCCTCGATGAGCTGGCGCTGATAGCGCCGGTGGATGCTGTCTTCGGCAACACCGATCCACCGGGCAATCCACGGCTGGCGAGCGAGGTCGTGCGGGAGATTGACGGTCTGGTGATCCATGTGAGCCACGGTCACGAGCTGGGGAGCCCAACGCCAGCCCGGCTGCTGGCTCGTTACGCCGGCGATGTCCTGGTCTATGGCCACACGCACCGACAGCTGGTCGCGAGTGCTGGCGGTCGGTTGGTGATCAACCCCGGCGCGGCTGGGCCCCGGCGGTTCGATGTGCAGCCGAGCGTGGCGCGCCTCACGATAGTCGGAGGGAAGGCAGACGTGGAGGTGGTGAGCCTGCGTGGGTGAGACGTGGGCCGTGGACGCGCGTGTGCCCTCGTGCCACACACTCGATTGACCGTGGCACCCACGCGCCGCGCTCTACAAGTTGACGAGAGAGCGATGGGCCTGTGGTTTCTTCACAAGGGTCGTCGCGCATCCCGAGCAGGTTTCCAGACAGCGTACCGATTGTACCCGCACGCACAGGGAGTCCCAATGCCGATGTCCGCCGCACCGCGGATCCGCCGCCATCTCACACTTCTCTTCGTCCCGACCTTGATCGCGCTGGGTGGCGCGCGAGCTGGCGCTCAGGACGCCGCCGGCTCCTTCACCATGGAACAGGTGAGGAGCTACCCTTTCCCGTCCGAGCTCTCGGCCGCCAGCACCGGCGCGCGCGTCGCCTGGGTGTTCGATGAGCGAGGCGTGCGGAATGTCTATGCAGCCGAGGGGCCGGCGTGGACGCCGCGGAAGATCACGTCGTACGGCGCCGACGACGGTCAGGAACTGACCAATCTCTCGCTCTCACCGGACGGAAAGACCATCGTCTACGTTCGCGGTGGCGATCATGACGGCAACTGGTCGGCGGATGGCAACCTCGCCCCCAACCCGGCGTCGAGCCCCACGCAGCCCAAGGTCGAGATCTGGAGTGTCGCCTTCGCCGGCGGGAGCCCCCGGCTGCTCGCCGAGGGGGATGAGCCGGTGATCTCCCCCCGGGGTGATAGGGTGGCGTTCACGCGTGGTAGCGCGATCTGGACCGTCCCGCTCGACGGCTCCAGCGAGGCCAAGCGCCTCTTCTTCGCACGCGGTGAGAATGCGTCGCCGGAGTGGTCTCCCGATGGCAGACGACTCGCCTTCGTCTCGAATCGCGGAGGGCACTCCATCATCGCGGTCTACACGTCCGACTCGGAACCGATCCGCTATCTCGCGCCTTCCACGTCACGCGATCGGAGTCCGCGCTGGTCGCGCGACGGAAAGCGCGTCGCCTTCGTGAGGGCGGCTGGCTCGGGCGGCGCGCCGCAAACGCTGCTGGAGTTGCATCCGGATCCCTTCGCGATATGGATTGCCGATGTAGCTACGGGCACCGCCCACGAGATCTGGAAGAGTCCCGCGACGCTCCGTGGATCGCTCCCCACCACCGAAGGCCGGACCAACCTCCACTGGGCCGCTGGGAACCGGATCGTCTTCCTCGCCGACCTCGATGGCTGGCCACACCTCTATTCGATCGCAGATACGGGCGGCGAACCGTTGCTGCTCACGCCAGAAAAGGGAATGGCCGAGTACATCAAGCTGAGCTCCGACGGTCGCACTCTGGTGTTCGCCGGCAACATGGGAAGCGGCAAGGATGACATCGATCGCCGTCACGTTTTCCGCGTGTCGGTGGACCGCGCGGGCGTCACGAATCTCACGCCCGGCGAGGGCAACGAGTGGACGCCGGTATTCACTGGCGACGGCCGGAACGTTGTCTTCCTTGGCGCGAGCGCACAGAAGCCGCCGCTCCCCATGGTTGTTCCAGCCGATGGCGGCAGAGCGCGCACGCTCGCGGAGAATCGTGTCCCATCCAGCTTCCCGGCGTCCGAGCTGGTGGTACCGCGCGCGGTGACCTTCAAGGCACCCGATGGCATCACTGTTCACGGCCAACTTTTCGAGCGGCCTGCGGCATCGCGCGGGAATGGCGCGCCCAGGCCGGCGATCGTCTTTGTTCACGGCGGACCGCCGCGGCAGATGCTGCTGGGCT
>DATCXG010000021.1:0-5773 GCA_036565945.1 Gemmatimonadaceae bacterium | reverse complement strand
CGACGCCTCGCGGGTAGCCTGCCCGCTGGCTCTACGCCCGGATCGGAAGGCGAGGCTTAGCGTGGCGGCGAAGGGGTCCGAAGTGACGGCGATGCCGATACGGCTCGCCGTCGTTCTCATGCTCGCCGGCATGTCCGTCGCCTGCGCGCTCCCCGGGTCGCGCCCAGGCGCGCCGCCGCCCCCACGGGTGGTAGGCATCGTCTTTCCCCTGGTCGCCGATTCGGTGCGCTTCACGAGTGGCTTCGGCGACGGGCGCGACGGTGGCCGGCTGCACAAGGGTCAGGACATGTTCTGTCCTCGCTGGACGCCGGTCCTGGCTGCGGCGAGTGGGACTGTGGACTGGATCGCGACCAAGCGCCCCAAAAAGGAGAAGGGCTACGAGCTACTGCTACGTGGCGACGACGGGAATCTGTACTTCTACGCCCACCTCAACAACGATAACCCGGGCACACGTGACGACGCCGGCGCTCCGCGTTATGCGTTCGCGCGCGGGCTGAAGAATGGCGACCGCGTGGCAGCCGGCGACGTGATAGCCTATGTGGGCGATTCCGGAAATGCCGCGCGCTCTGGTCCGCACCTTCACTTCGAGATCCACGTGGGGAAGTGGGGCAGCGCGATCGACCCGGCGCCGTCGCTCAGAGCGGCACTGGCCCGGCGGCGCTAGGGTCTGGGGGAGCGGTGGTGGCGGGAGTGGCGGGGATGACGCAGGCGTCGGATGGGAAGCGCGAGGTGGCCGAACGAGGTGGCCGGACGAGGTATGCCGAACGAGGTATGCCAGACGAGGTAGCCGGACGAAGTAGGAATCCCGGCGTCTCACTCCCAGCCTCAATCCGGGATCGCACCCTCGGGCAGCACGTAGGTGAGCGGGTTCACAACCTTGCCGTGTACGTGGATCTCGTAGTGGAGGTGCGGGCCGGTGGCGAGTCCGGTGCTGCCTACGTTGGCGATCACCTGACCGCGCTGCACGCGCTGGCCCTTCTTCACCACGATCCGGGAGCAGTGGGCGTACTTGGTCACGATCCCGTAGCCGTGGTCGATCTCCAGCACGTTGCCATACCCGTTCTGGCGCGCCACGAGCGTGACGGTGCCTGCCGCCGGGGCGACGATCGGAGCTCCCATGGGGGCTGCCACGTCTATCCCCTCGTGCGCTCGCGCGTAGTGGAGGATGGGATGGAATCGCGAGCGACTGAACGCGCTGGACAGCCAGCCGGCGGTGGGCATGATGGAGGGGATCCGGCGGAGCCGCTCGGCGTTGTTGGCCAGCGTATCTGATACCTCGGCGAAGCTCGCCGCCAGAAGATTCGCACGACGGATCATCCGATCCACGTTCGGGCGTACGTCCAGCGCGAGCCTCCCCAGGCCGCTGCCGCCGGGTGGCGAAGACGTGTAGTCGGTAGCATCGTTGCTCTCGGAGGCGTCGCCTGCCGGGAGGCCGGCCAGGAGCCGGATCTGCTCGTCGCGCCGCGCCAGTGCGCTGATGGTATCCGCGAGCGAGTCGAGTCGTGTCTGTAGGATCAGAGCCCGCTCACTACCGATCTCGCTGGAGGTACCCGTGGCGTGGGACGAGAGGCGACCGATTGCCAGGCCGACACCCACCAGTACCACGATGCCGATTGTCGATACCACACCGATCACCCGCCGCGCCGCCCGCTCTGTGAACGAGAGGGTCCGCGGCTCTTCGCATCCGTCGGGGACGAGCATCAGGGTCCAGCGGCGTTGCGGAGGCATGCTGGGCTCCGTCGGTGAGGGTTGCCCGGGGTATCCTGTAAAGACGGCTCGCCGATCGGCGATATCGATGCGGCAGCAGCCGGACGCGCGGGTTACCCGAGGTACCTATAAAGACGGGTCGCGAGGGCGGAGGTAACCCGCAGGGCCTCACCCTGGCCGCTCTGGCGACCGCCAACGCCTGCGCCATATTCCCCCTACCCTGACTCGGCCAGCAGGCCCAGCTGTAACAGAACCGAGCGGCCACCGATCCTACGGCGGACATTCCCGTACCCCAACCGGACCAGCAGACCCATGCGATTCCCGTCGCTCCAGACCCTCGCCACCCGTGCCCGCCAGGTGCTGGTCCGCTTCCCGATCACCCTTGCGGTGGGTGTGGCGGCCGCCGTCTTTGCGATAATCGCCTCCACCAAGGGGGCGGATGACGCCTGGGTTCGGCTTGCCTTCGTCGCGGCACTGGGACTGCCGCTCTCGTTCGCGCTGACCCTGCTCGTCGAGCTTCGCGGGTGGTCGCATCCGCGGATGCTGCTGGCCATGCTCGGCGGTGCCCTGGTGCTCGTCGGCTTCTTCTTCGTCTGGCCAGGTCTGGATGAGAAGCACAACGCCATCCGCTACTTCCAGTTGAGCGCCGCGCTTCATCTCGCGGTCGCCTTCCTACCCTTCGTGGGTACCGAGGAGAACGCGGCCTTCTGGCAGTACAACCGGCGGCTCTTTCTCAGTTTTCTGCGCGCGGTGGTCTTCTCCGGTGTGCTGTTCGTGGGGCTAGTCATCGCGCTCGCCGCCCTCGACAAGCTCTTCGGCCTCGATGTGCCGAACGATACCTATCTGCGGCTCTGGTTCGTGATTGCCTTCGTCGCCAACACCTGGATCTTTCTCGCTGGTGTGCCCGACGACATCTCCGCTCTCGTCGCCGACCGCGAGTACCCGAAGGCGCTCAAGATCTTCACCCAGTACATCCTGACGCCACTGGTCGCGGTGTATCTGCTCATTCTGCTCGCCTACCTCGTGAAGATCCTCATCACGAGCGAATGGCCCAGCGGGTGGATCGGCTACCTGGTCACGAGCGTCTCCGTGGCGGGGATACTCGGCTTTCTGCTGGTGCATCCGCTGCGCGACGAGGCCGAGGAGGGGTGGATACGCACCTATCGACGCTGGCTGTTCATCGCGTTGATCCCGGCCGCGATCATGCTGCTCGTCGCTTTCGTCAAGCGCATCGCGCCCTACGGTCTCACCGAGCTTCGCTACCTCGGAGGACTGCTCGGCGTCTGGCTACTCGCAATCTCTCTGCTCTTCACGCTACGGCGCGAGCAGGGGATCCGGATCATTCCGCTGTCGCTGTCCATCCTCCTGCTGGTCACGCTCTTCGGGCCGTTGGGTGCCTCGCACCGGTCCGTTGCCAGCCAGGCGTCGCGTCTCCAGCGTGAGGTGGCGGCTGCCCGGGCCGTTCCTTCGCCGGGCGTCGTGACGCCCGCCGAGTCGGAGGCGAGTGGCGCGCTGTTCTTCCTGGTGGAGCACGAGGCCGAACCGGAGATAGCCAGAGCGTTCGGCGGCGCCATTCCCGGCGGTGTGGTGCTCCCCGACACACTTCGCTACCAAGCGGACTCTCTGTCGGGCGCGATCATGGCGGCGGCGTCGCTCGACTACTCACGCTGGGGCACCACCGGCAGTCCGCGTCCAGGGTACTTCAGCTATCACGCCATGGAATCCGAGGCCGTCGCAGTCGCTGGGTTCGACTGGATCGTGCCGGTGGAGATGCGGGATTCTTTATTGACCGTTGGCAGCGACACCTTTCTCATCGCGTTCGACAGCACCCAGCGACGGTTCTCGGTCGCGGAGCGGGGCGGCCAAACCATGACCTTCGATCTCGGGCGGCTGGTGGACTCACTGGATGCGCACCCGAGCGCCAACGCCTACCGCCAGGGCATCCCGTCCAGCCGGATGCAGATCCTTCCCAGCGGCGGTGATCGCGCTGGCGCGCTGCGACTCTCCTGGATCAACGGCCGGCGCGGGAAGGGAGGCAGGCATCTCGAGTCGTGGAAGGGTCAACTTCTCATCGGCCCGGCGCGCGGTGAAGAGAGCCGTTAACTACGGGGTTCAGGGGGCAGGGGGCAGGGTTCAGGAACTACAACTGGCAGTGACCTTAACTACATAGGGATCAGGAAGCAGGGATCAGGAACTGCCTCGGGGTAGAGCTCTCTACTCCGAGGCGGTTCCTGAATCCTGCACCCTGAACCCTGCCCCCCGTAGTTACCTGGTCCCTGCTTCCTGATCCCTATGTAGTTCCGCTGCCCCCTGTAGTTACGCATCTTCCCGCGGAAAGAGCGGCGCGCCCTTGCGTACTGTCCAACCGGCGGGGGCGATCTGCTCGGCGCCGGCGGACGGGCGCCATTCGAAGCCACCCACGGATCCGGGAGCGCCCAGCGACTCCCAGAGTTGCGCAGCCTTGCCAGGCATGAAGGGAGAGACCATCACTGCGAGCCACGCTAGCGTCCAGGTCAGAGTTGCGAGCGTGGTCTCCAGCTCGGCGCGCCGCTCGGGATCCTTGGCCAGCTTCCACGGGGCCTGGTGGTCGACGTACTCGTTGGCCCGGGCCACGATGCGCCACGTCGCCGCGAGGGCTTCGTGGAGCAGCTGGCGATCCATGGCGTGGAAATAGTGCTCCTGTTCAGCGGCCACCCAGCCGGCCTCGCTGGCGAGACGGCCGGGGTCGACGGCAGGCACCACGCCATCCAGGTACTTCTCGATCATTGCCGCCGTGCGGCTCGCCAGGTTGCCGAACGAGTTCGCGAGATCGGCGGTGTAGCGTTCCTCGAAGCGCTCCCACGAGAAGTTGCCATCGGCATCGAACGGTACCTCGCGTAGGAGGAAATACCGGAACGCGTCAGCGCCGTAGCGGTCGATGGCATCGGAGAGGTCGAGCTTCACACCAGCGCTCTTGCTGAAGCGCTCGCCCGCGTACTGCACGAAGCCATGGGCGAATACGTGCTCGGGGAGCGCGAGTCCCGCAGCGCGGAGCATCGCCGGCCAGATGACGCAGTGGAACCGGGTGATGTCCTTCCCGATCACGTGGAGATCCGCGGGCCAGGCAGCGCGCGATCCTGGGAAGCGGGTGGCGGTCCAGTAGTTCGGGAGCGCGTCGAACCAGACGTAGGTGGTCTGTTGCTCGCCGTCGCTCGTGGGGCGGGGAAACGGAACTCCCCATGAGAAACGCGATCTGCTGGCGGAGATGTCGTCCAGCCCCTGGCGCAGCAGACTCAGAATCTCGTTGCGCCGGCTCTCCGGCTGCAGGAAATCCGGGTGGGTCTGCAGGTGATCGAGCAGGAAGTCGCGGTACCTGGAGAGGCGGAAGAACCAGTTGCGCTCTTCCACCCACTCGAGCGTGCGCGTCGAGTGCAGCACGCACTTGCCGTCCACGATCTCCGCTTCCTGCTTGAACGCCTCGCACCCAACGCAGTACCATCCCTCGTAACTCCGTTCATAGAAGTCGTCGGGACTGTGCGCGAAGATGAGCTCGAGCAGCTCGCGCACTCCCTCGTGGTGCTGCGGTGCCGATGTGCGAATGAACTGGTCGTGCGAGATGCAGAGTCTCTTCCAGACCGCCTGGAAGATCTCTGCGATGCGATCGGCTAGCTGTGGCGGTGTGAGCTCCTGCTCGGCCGCCGTCTGCGCGACTTTCTGGCCGTGCTCATCCATGCCGATGAGGAACCACACATCGTCGCCGCGGAGGCGGTGGTAGCGGGCAATGGCGTCGGCGCCGAGTTTCTCGAAGGCGTGCCCGAGGTGCGGCTCACCGTTGGCGTAGTCAATCGCGGTGGTGATGTAGAACTTTGGCACTAGTCTTCGTGTGGGATGTCGTTCGGTGCCTCGCGGACCGGGCCGTCGTTTCGGTCACCGGTCACATTGGGATTGGCCGGACCTGACGGGCGGTTGCGGCGTCCGCCGCGTCGGCCGCGACTGCGGTGGGGGCGACGGGAATTCTGCTGGTTGCCAGCGCGCTCCGACTCCGGAGTGCGCACGCTTTCTCGTGCCGCTGCCGGCTCCTCGTCGA
>DATCXG010000007.1:0-9718 GCA_036565945.1 Gemmatimonadaceae bacterium | reverse complement strand
GGCTCGAGAAGACGAGTGACTGCGCGATACTGCCCAGCGTATCGGCCGCCCGAGTCTTCCCTTTGCTCACGCCGGCGTGGAGTTGCTGGGTCGCCTTCTGCTGTGCCTGACCCGCCAGCTCGTGGGCCTTGTCCTTTGCCTCCTCTACCATACTGCTGCCCTGCGCCTGGTCGCGCAGCTGATCCTTCGATGTCGTACCAGATTGGGCATCCTGGCTGGTGCCCGTACGGGTCGTCCGTTGTCTCGGCATCGCTCCTCCTCAGTCAGTTCGCGTACGGCAGAGCCACACTATGACCATCTCACGATGTCAGCTCGCGCTTGACTTCCCCTGCCTCCTGCTTCGCCCACGCTGCATCGTCGCGCAGACTGCCCACTGTCTGATCCGGTACGATGCCGCGGCGCTTGATCTCGGCGAGCGTGTTCCTGGCCAATACGGTCCCGATCCCCAGAAAGACGAGGCCGACGATCAGCGCGGAGAGCCAGTAGCGATCGTCCAACAATTGCCCGAGGCCGGCGATCAGAAAGGCTGTGAGCGCCAGAACCCCCACGAGTGCGAGGCCGACCCCGGTACCCACTCTGGCCACATCGTCCTCGAGTGTGGAGAGTGCCTGACGCATCTCGACCTTCGCGAGCGCCACCTCCTGGCGTACCAACTCGGTCGTGTCGGCTGTGACTCTCTTGAACAATTCGCCAATCGATGGCTCGGTGCCGGCCGGTGGCGTTGGCTCGTGGCCGTCCGCGTTACGCTCGACTCGTATCTCGGGTTGCTCGCGTGCCATATCAACCATCCTTCGCTGCACCCGAGCTGTCGCGAAGCGCTCGCGCACTACACTCGAGTGGGTGAATGGGTCGAGGGGCGCAAGTCACATGCCCGCGACATCATTCAGCGGGGGTCGCAGGGGGGTGTTCCGGTGCGAACCGCGACATGTCCGGAGCGAAGGCTCTCGCTCAGATATTCTCTCGACGTCTCGACTCACATCCGGACGCCGGTCCGCGGGTCTACGGGTACCGGAAGCGGTAAGTGGCCTGGATGCGCAGGCGCGCGATCGTTCGCGACGAGCCCGGAACATTGTTGACATTCTCAATTCGGGCTCCCTCCAGGCGGAGGGACACCGGCAGGATGGGACCCAGCCACTCGGCCCCGATGTCAGCGCCCCACGCACTCTGCACCGCGGCGCGGTCCGCTGTCGTCGAGGGGAAGGGATCGCCAGAGTGCCCCTGTCGCGACGGAACGGGACGGACTTCCAGTCGCTGGGCGCCTCGGCGCCAGTGGCTCACACCCGTCGTGAGCAGCAGCTTGCCGGAAGGCCATATATCGCCGGAGAGCCGCGCCATGTCCGCATCGGGGCCGAGCTCCGAGCCGATCGGCTGACCGTACTGCTGCCAGCTATTAGCGTGCGACCAACTGAGGTATGTGAAACTCCCAGAGCGCTTGTACTGCAGCGCCAGGCTCGCGGGTAGCGCAGATGGCAGAGCGACTGATCCACGCACGTTCCAGGCGAGTTGGTCGGGGTAGACCTGGCGGTCCTTCGAGTCGATCTGGATGTCGTCGACCACGAGCTCACCCTGCAACGAGGCAGGTCCCACGCTGGCCCGCACCGAGCCGAAAGCCGTCAGGTTCACGCCGCCATTCCTGCCAGCTCCGGGCGACTCGTCGTTCTGCGTCACCTGGTAGAGCATGAACGGATTCGCGTAGTTGAGCGCTACTCCCCCGCCCTGCCTCGGGATGATGCCTGTCTCGCCCAGCGTCAGCTCCAGCTTGTCAGACGGCCTGAATGTCAGCGCGTGTGCGATGAGCATGCGGTGCCAGCGCTGAGTGCCGAGGCTGTCGGGCACGGCGTCCATTGCCGGGGTCAGCACCACCTCATCCACGGAGCCGACGAGCGCGCGAAACTCGAACCTGGTCCAACGCGCGTCGAGGGCGATTCGATCGAGCGCGGGGCCATTGGCGGACAGCACCATCGACTCCACGGGGTCGCCGCCATCGCCGAGCCATGCCTCCCGTGTGCGGCCCACTGAGAGTACCACTGGCCCTAGCCTGCCTGAGGCATACGCCTCACTGAAATCGAGCACCCCGGAGGTCTGGCGGAATCGCCTTGCCCGCACGGTGGGATCGTTGCGAAGCTCCGTCTCCCCGTAAGCCTCTGTCACGGCCATGATCCTCGGGCCGCCATTCCACGCGAGTCGAAGGCGTGCCAGTCCCAGCAGCGGAGGATCTCCCTCGGCGGTGGGGCGCACGTCGCGCCAGATTGGACGCATCTCGCCACCGTGCAGGGCAGTCCCCCGGATGGTGAGTGCGGCACCGAAAGTTATCGGAGCGCTCGACGCGCTCGAAGACGCGCTGTCCGACGCGGCATCGCTCTGGAGGAAGCGCGATGTCAGTTCTTCCAACACCGAGCCGGCGCAGCGCGGCTCCGCGCCGGCGGTGCGCAGCGCGCCACGCAAATCCTCTACGATGAAGGGCCTGAATGCCGAGACGCGCGCGGCGCCGCAGCCTCTCTGCACTAGTGCATCCAACTGGCGGTACGCCGGGTCGGTGAGGGGGAGGCCCATGAGCGGATGCTGCGCTGCCAGGCCATTGGCGCTCGCCCCGAGGAGCGCGACGAGGGCCAGTGCGAACGGCACCGACCGGGAGATGGCTCTCAACCCGCCGTGAGGCTAGCCCGGCGCGTCTGCGCAGCCGGTGTCCGATCGCGCACGCTGGCCAGCAGTGCTGCCTGTGGCGCGAACTCGGGCACGAGATCCTGGAGGCGGCGAAGGACAGCTCGCTCGTCTCGCGCCACCACGGCCGTCCAGAGATGCTCCAGCGCGAGGTCGAGCGGGCGCGGCGCATCTGTGTGGACGATACGGATCTTGTCGTAGCGAGTTGGCAGCGTCTCCTCCGTTTCGGAAGTGAGCTGCTCGTGCAGCTTCTCGCCAGGCCGGAGCCCGGTGAAGATGATGGGGATATCTATTTCCGGCTCCAGACCGGAGAGGCGGATGAGATTCTTCGCCAGGCTGATGATCTTCACTGGCTCGCCCATCTCCAACATGACGATACTGTTGCGCGCCTCATCGAGAACCGATGCCTGGAGAACGAGCTGCACGGCCTCCGGTATGGTCATGAAGTAGCGCGTCGCATCGGGATGCGTGACAGTCACCGGGCCGCCCTCCGCGATCTGCTGCGTGAAGAGAGGTACCACGGATCCGTTGCTCCCGAGAACGTTCCCGAAGCGCACTGCCACGAAGTGGTGCGATGGAGCGGGATCGAGCGAGAGTACGAGTTGCTCGGCAAGCCGCTTCGTGGCACCCATGACGTTGCTCGGGCTCACTGCCTTGTCGGTGGAGATGAGGACGAACTTCGCTCCGTACTCGGCAGCGGCGACGGCGACGTTGCGCGTGCCGAACACGTTGTTGTGCACCGCGTGCGCGACATGAGCTTCCATCATCGGCACGTGCTTGAACGCGGCTGCGTGATAGACGAGCTCCGGTCGCTGCTCTCTGAAAACGCGCGCGATATCCTGCTCGTCCCGGATGTCACAGATCACAGGAACGACTTCGAGGGCAGGATGCGCGCGCCGCAATTCCTGCTCGATCAGGAAGAGCACGCTCTCACCAAGCTCGAGCAAGGTGATGGACGCCGGGCCATAGCTGGCCACCTGTCGCGCCAGCTCCGAGCCGATCGAGCCGCCGGCACCGGTTATCAACACCCTGCGGCCCGCGATGTCGGCGCGAATCAGCGACGTGTCGAGGTCAACGGGATCGCGCCCCAGAAGATCCTCCACACGTACCGGGCGAACATGGCTGATCCGGACGTGGCCGCTGAGTGCGGCTATGGCGGGCAGGATCTTGAACGGCAGCTTGAGCGCGAGACAACGGTCGACAATGGACTGGATGTGCTCTCGCGATGCGGATGGAATAGCGATTATCAGCTCGTCCGCCGGGTTCGCGCGCAGAATCTCCGCGAGCGCGGCGGTGCTGCCCAGAACAGCTACCCCGTGGATGTAGAATCCGGTCTTGTGCGGGTCATCGTCCACGAAACCGACCGGCATGTAACCGAGGAGCGGGTTGTTATGCATCTCGCGCAGCAGCAGCTCGCCAGCATCGCCAGCACCGATGATGATCACGCGGCGCGGCTGCGGCCCGCCCTTCTTCGAACGGCGACTCTCGCGCACAGCCCGCAGGCCGAAGCGTGCGCCGCCCATCAACACGAGCATGAGGAGCGCATCGATGACGATCACGGAGCGTGGATAGCCCTGGGCATTCCCGCTCAGTAGCACGAACGCGGCAAACAGCACGCTGCTGATCGCCACTGCCTTCAATAGCGCGACCATCTCGCGTATGCCCACGTAGCTCCACCAACCACGGTAGAGGCGGCAGTAGACGAAGCCCCCCGCGCGGAGCGCGATCAGAGGTGCCAGCGTTGTCCAGAACAGCGGCATGTATGCCGCCGGGATCTCGCCATCGAAGCGCAGCACGAATGCCAGGACATAGCTCGTGATCACCAGCGCAATATGCGAGGCGATCACCAGGACGCGGCGATGCCTGAACCTGAGGATGAATGCCAGGATCCGCGCTTCGATCGTGCCTTCCCTCTCGCCTCCCTCGTCGCTTCCAGAAGTAGCGGGCGTCGCCCGTGTACCGCTCTCAGTGACTCTCATCCTCCTCCTCATCCGCCATCGGTATCGAGGCCCGCATGCCTGGTCTCTGACGACCCAGGCCGGGCCCCGGCAATACTCATAGAAAGAGCAACAGTACGCTCATGAACGAGAACGTACGGTCACCGACCGTAGAATCCCCGGACCGCCGATATCACGACGTCCTGCTGCTCGCGGGTCAACTCGGGGTAGACCGGGAGGGAGATCACCTCGCGAGCGGCGCGCTCCGATTCCGGGCAGCTGCCCTCGCGATAGCCCAGGTAGGCGAAGCAGGGTTGCAGGTGCAATGGAAGCGGGTAGTAGATGGCGTTGCCGATCTGTCTCCCCTTCAGATGCTCGCGCAGGGCGTCGCGGCGCTCCGCACGAAGCGTGTACTGGTTGTAGATGGACTCGTTGCCGGAATCGATGGAAGGAGTGCGCAACTCCGCCACGTCACTGAACGCCGCGTCGTAGTAGGCAGCGTGCGCCCGCCGCGCCGCGCTCCATCCCTCCAGGTGAGGCAGCTTGGCCAGCAGCACGGCCGCCTGCAGCGCGTCGAGGCGGCTGTTGTAACCCACCTCGTCGTGATAGTACTGCTTCGCGCCGCCGTGTACCCGCAGCCGGCGCAGCCGGACGGCCAGTGCCTCGTCGCTCGTCACCATCATGCCGCCGTCGCCGTACGCGCCCAGATTCTTCGACGGGAAGAAGCTGAAAGTACCGATGGTCGCCCGCTGACCCGCCATGAAGGCATCCCCACCAGCTTCGCGGCGGGCGCCAATGGACTGTGCAGCGTCCTCGATGATCGGGATGCCTGGCAGAGCAGCCGGGAACTCCTCGATACGCGCCATCTGACCGAACAGGTCCACGGGAATCACGGCTTTCGTCCGCGGACTCACCGCGGCAGCCGCGCCTTCGACCGACAGGTTGAACGTGTCCGGATCGATGTCGGCGAACACTGGCTTCGCACCCACATTGTGGATGGTCCCCGCGGTGGCAAAGAACGTGAACGGCGTAGTCACCACCTCATCGCCGCGCCCGATGTCGAGCGCGCGTAGCGCGAGGAGGAGAGCGTCGGTCCCGCTGGCGCAGCCCACGGCGAACGGAGTGCGCGACAATTCCGCGACCGCCTCCTCCAGCCGCCGCACTGGCTCGCCCAGGATGAAGGCCTGGTCGTCCACCACGTGCATCATGGCGCTGACGACCTCGTCCCTGATATGAGCGTGCTGCGCACGCAGATCCAGCAATGGTACAGGCATGGTAGGATGGAGGATTGGAATCGCCGTTACGAACGTGCTGGGATCAGGACGCTGGAACGGCGCGAAGGACCTCGTGCCATTCCTGGAGGGAGCGAACCATCGGCGGCCTGAAACGCATAGCAAGGATTGCATCACACGCAGCGTTCGCTGCGGAGAGCGTGGTGGTGTACGGGATGCGATGGGCCACCGCCGCCTGCCGCATAGAGTAATCGTCTCTCTGCGAGTGCTTGCCCAGCGGCGTGTTGATCAGGAGCTGTACCTGGCCGTTCACGATGAGGTCGATCCCGTGCGGTCTGCCCTCGTGTACCTTGAAGACGCTCTCCGCGGGAATTCCGCGGCCACGTAGAAGTCGGGCCGTACCACTCGTTGCAAGGATCTGGAATCCCATCTCGTGGAAGCGGCGCACTATCGGCACGACGGAGTTCTTGTCCGAGTCGTTCACCGTCACGAGGATCGCACCCTCCTTCGGCAACCCATTGTCGGCCGCGATCTCTGCCTTCGCGAAAGCGCTGCCGAACGAATCGGAGATCCCCATGACCTCCCCGGTGGACCGCATCTCCGGCCCCAGGATCGGGTCGGTGTCGCGGAACTTGATGAACGGGAACACCGCTTCCTTCACCGACACGTAGGGCGGGATCACCTCTTCCACGAATCCGATGTCCGCCAACGTCTCACCCAACATCACGCGTGCCGCGATCGAGGCGAGCGGTACTCCGATCGCCTTCGACACGAACGGGATGGTTCGGCTGGCGCGAGGGTTGACCTCGAGCACGTACACCACACCGCCCTGCACCGCGAACTGCACATTGACCAACCCTTTCACGCCCAGGGCGTGCGCCAGGGCCACGGTGTGCTCCCGCATCACTCGCAGATCAGACTCGCCAATGATGTACGGCGGGAGCACGCAGGCAGAGTCGCCCGAATGGATGCCGGCGTCCTCGATATGCTGCATCACACCGCCAATCACCACGCGCTCGCCGTCGGAGATCGCGTCGACATCGGCCTCGTACGCATCTTCGAGGAAGCGATCTATCAGGACGGGGCGATCCTCGGAGACTCGCACCGCCCGATCGAAGTACTCGCGCAGCGACGGCTCGTCGTACACGATCTGCATCGCGCGCCCGCCCAGGACGTACGACGGCCGCACCAGCACGGGATACCCGACCTTCT
Organism: Gemmatimonadaceae bacterium; assembly: GCA_036565945.1. Taxonomy (GTDB): domain Bacteria; phylum Gemmatimonadota; class Gemmatimonadetes; order Gemmatimonadales; family Gemmatimonadaceae; genus JADGGM01. The sequence continues at coordinate 2,676 of DATCXG010000007.1, read as the reverse complement.
CGGCCACATGCACCGCCTCATCCACGCTCGTGGCAGTGCCATTGGGCGGCTGCCGCACCCCCAACTGCCGAGCCACTGCGTCGAAGCGACGCCGGTCCTCGGCGATGTCTATCGCGTCGGGCGATGTGCCGAGGATACGTACGCCAGCCGCCTCCAGCGCGCGCGTTAGCTTGAGCGGAGTCTGGCCGCCGAGCTGCACGATCACTCCGATCGGCTTCTCGCGCTCCACTATCTCGAGCACATTCTCCAGCGTGAGGGGCTCGAAGTAGAGCTTGTCCGAGATGTCGAAATCGGTGGAGACAGTCTCCGGGTTCGAGTTGACCATTATGGTCTCGTATCCCTGCTCGCGCAGCGCCAGCGCGGCACGCACGCAGCAGTAATCGAACTCCACACCCTGCCCGATGCGATTCGGCCCGCTCCCCAGGATCACCACCGAGTCGCGCCCGGATGGCGGCGCCTCGTTCTCCTCGTCGTAGCAGCCGTACAGATATGGGGTAGCTGAAGGAAATTCCCCGGCGCACGTGTCGACCATCTTGTAGACCGGCCGCACTCCGAGCTTCCAACGACGATCTCGCGCCTCCCCCTCGGTCTCACCACGCAGGGCGCCGAGCTGGCGGTCGGAGAAGCCCCTGCGCTTCATGCGTCGCATCGCGCGCTCGTCAACCGCCTCGAGCGCGGTGTAGGCAGTCTCGGCCTCCACCAGCTCCCGCATCTGCGACAGAAACCATGGGTCGATCCCGGTCAGCTCGTGGATCTCCTCCACGGAGAGGCCACGCAGCAGCGCGCGCTTCACCTGGTAGATCCGCTCGGAGGTGGGCTGCCTGAGCGCGCCACGCAGCGACTCGAGCGACTCGTCGGGCAGGTGGTCATCCTGCAGTCTCGCGCCTATCACCCAACCGCTGCGACCGGTCTCCAGTGCACTGAGCCCCTTCTGCAGCGCCTCCTTGAAGGTGCGCCCTATCGCCATCGCTTCGCCCACAGACTTCATCTGCGTGGTGAGTCCCGGATCGGCAGTGGCGAACTTCTCGAAGGCAAACCGCGGACACTTCACGACCACATAATCGAGAACCGGCTCGAACGACGCGGGAGTCGTCTTGGTGATGTCGTTGACGATCTCGTCCAGGCGATAGCCGACGGCGAGCTTCGTCCCGATGCGAGCGATGGGGAACCCGGTGGCTTTCGATGCCAGCGCGGAGGAACGCGACACGCGTGGGTTCATCTCGATGACGATCATCTCGCCGTCCGCCGGGTTGACAGCGAACTGGATATTGCACCCGCCAGCTGCAACCCCTACCTCGCGAATGATCGCCACCGAGGCGTCGCGCATCTCCTGGTACTCTCGATCGGTGAGCGTCATGGCGGGAGCTACCGTGATCGAGTCGCCGGTATGGACGCCCATGGGGTCGACGTTCTCGATCGAGCAGACGATCACGACGTTGTCGGCGTTGTCCCGCATCAGCTCGAGCTCGAACTCCTTCCAACCGAGAAGGCTGCGCTCCACGAGCACCTGCGTCGTCGGCGATAACTCCAGGCCACGACGGACGATCTCCTCGTACTCCTCCCGGTTGTACGCCACCCCGCCACCATGGCCTCCCAGGGTGAACGAGGGGCGGATGATGGCCGGGAAGCCAATCATCGGCAGGAGGGCTAGCGCATCTTCCCAGCTTCGCGCGATCCCACCTTGCGCCACCTTCAGTCCGATCCGCTTCATGGCGTCGGCGAACAGCTCGCGATCCTCCGCTAGCTGAATGGCGCGAGCGTCGGCGCCGATCAACTCCACACCGAAGCGCTCGAGAACCCCGCTCTCCGAGAGCGCCATGGCCACGTTGAGCGCTGTCTGACCGCCCATGGTGGGGAGCAGCGCGTCCGGACGCTCGCGCTCGATGACCTGCGCGACGATCTCGGGAGTGACCGGCTCTATGTACGTACGATGGGCGAACTCAGGGTCGGTCATGATCGTAGCGGGGTTGGAGTTCACGAGGATCACCTCGTAATTCTCCTCCCGCAGCGCCTTCGCCGCCTGAGTTCCAGAATAGTCGAATTCGGCGCCCTGCCCGATGACAATGGGCCCGGAGCCGATCAGGAGTATACGATTGATGTCAGCGCGGCGCGGCACGGATCACGTCTTCGATAATTGTGTCAAGAGAACGCTCGGCCTTCCACCCCGTCGCGGCGCGCAGCCTGGCTGCACTGCCTATCAGAACGGGTACATCGACTGGACGGACGAGCGAGGGATCGACTTCCAATGTTGCATCTGCGCCAGCGAGAGCGAGTATGCGCTCCGCCAGGGTGCCAATATCGACGCCCTGGCCGCTGGACACGTTGTACACCTCGCCGGGCACACCGTGAACGGCGAGTAGAATGTAAGCGCTAACCACGTCCACCACGTGGAGGAAGTCGCGCACCGGCGAGATGTTGCCCAGTGACAGCACCCTTCCGCCGGAAGCGTGGAGCGCGAGGGCCCGGCGCACCAGCGCCGGAATGACGAAGCGTGCAGACTGCCCCGCCCCGCTATGATTGAACGACCGGGTGGCAATCACGCGCACCCCATCGCTCCGGAACGCCTCCAGCGACACCACTTCCTGCGCGGCCTTCGACGCGGCGTACACGTTGATCGGCCGCTGCTCGGCGCCCTCCGACAGCGGCTGCTCCTCGCGGGGGTGGGCGCCATACTGC
>DATCXG010000625.1:0-2387 GCA_036565945.1 Gemmatimonadaceae bacterium | reverse complement strand
TTCAGGGGGCAGGAACTACCTAGGAGTAGAGAGCTTTAACCAATGAGCCCTTCCTGATCCCTGCTTCCTGATCCCTTGTAGTTCGTAGTTCCTGAACCCTGCCCCCTGAACCCTGAACCCTGTAGTTACCTTTCCCCCATGCCCCCCGACCTTGCCACGATGCTATCCACGCACCCAGCGCTGGCGCTCCCGGCGGTCTTCCTCGGGGGGGTGCTGACGAGCCTGACGCCGTGCATCTATCCCATGATACCCATCACCATCTCCATAGTTGGTGGGCAGACGGCGGGAGGAGCGCGGTGGTCGCGACGGAGAACGTTGGCGCTCACACTGAGCTACGTGCTCGGGCTCGCGCTGGTGTACGCGCTGCTCGGGCTCCTGGCCGGGCTCACGGGAACGCTGTTCGGGACGATCAGCACCAATCCATGGCTCTACTTCGGCATGGCCAACTTGCTGGTGCTGTTCGCGCTCGCCATGCTCGATGTGCTACCGGTGCGAGTACCGCAGGCGGTGCTGCGGCGCGCCAGCGAAACGGGGAGCCGCGGTGGAGTGGCTGGGAGCTTCGCCATGGGCGCGGCCTCCGGGCTCGTGGCCGCGCCCTGCGGTGCGCCGGTGATGGCGGCGGTCCTCACCTGGGTGTCGCTCACCAAGAGCGCGCTGCTCGGCTTCGTCTACCTGTTCGTCTTCTCGCTCGGCATGACCACGCTACTCGTGGTGGTGGGACTCTCCACGGGCATGCTCGCCCGACTCCCGCGCGCCGGGGTATGGATGGTCTGGATCAAGAGGGGCTTCGCCGTGCTCATGCTGGGCGTGGCGGAATACTATCTCATCAAGATGGGGCAGCTGCTCATATGACCAACCTGACGAAGATGATGGCTGTGGCACTCGCGGTCTGCCTGTCGCTGGCCGCTGCCGCGCCGGTGAGCGCGCAGGTGGGAATCTCCGTGGGCGCCAAGGCGCCGGGCGCGGTGGTCCATACACTCGACGGCGGCCAGTTGAACCTCGACCAGTACATCGGGAAGACGCCCGTGTTGCTCGAGTTCTGGGCTACCTGGTGCGGCAACTGCAAGGAGCTGGAGCCGCAGTTCCTCAAGGTGTCGAAGCAGTACGGCTCGCGCGTGAAGTTCGTGGGCGTGGCGGTCTCGGTGAACCAGTCGCCTCGCCGCGTGAAGCTGTACGCCGAGAAGTACCACTATCCCTACCAGATGGTCTACGATACCGACGGCAACGCCGTGGTCGCGTATGATGTGCCGGCCACCTCGTACGTCGTGGTGATCGACAAGAGCGGCAAGGTGGTGTACACCGGACTCGGCGGCGATCAGAACCTGGACGCGGCGATCAGGAAGGCGTTGTAAGGCCGGAGGCGCGACGCCGGCATGTTTCGACCGGCATCGCGCCTTCCTGTCTCAGCCTAGCATCCGGCGTTGAGCGCCGCCGCTTCCTCGGCGAGCCCATCGAGTAGCCGCACCACATGCTCACGCTTGGTGCGCGGGTTCATCACCGTGACGCGTAGCACCTGCTGTTTATCGAGCACCGTGGTGGTGATCCACCCCTTGCCGCTGACGTTGTAGCGCTCGCGCAGCTTGCGGTTGAGCGAGTTGAGTAACTCGTCATCGGGCGCATGGGCGCCCAGCCAGCGGAAGCAGAGAATGTTCGACTCGGGCTCGTGCAGCGCCTCGAAGTCGTCGCGACGCTCGATCTCCTCGTACAGATCGTGCGCGACGGAGCACAGATGATCATAGATGGCGGCCATCCCGTCGGCGCCGTAACGCTGGAGCGAGACCCATACCTTGAGGGCGTCCGTGCGGCGCGAACAGAGGAAGCTGCGCTTGCCCTGGTCCCAGCCCCGGGCCGCGTCGCTGGCGGCGCGATTGAACAGGTAGGGCGCGGCCTGAGTGAAGGCGCGCTCGAGGTCACCCTCGTCGCGCACGAGGAGCATGCCGGCCGCGAGCGGCATCAGCATCATCTTGTGCGCGTCCCAGGCCACCGATCTCGCCCGCTCTATCCCGCGCACCCGGTGGCGATGCGCGTCCGAGAGCAGCGCCGATGCGCCGTGCGCTCCGTCCACGTGCAGCCAGAGCCCGCGATCCTCGCACATCGAGCCGATGGTATCGATGTCGTCGAACGACCCGGTCGCGGTGGAGCCGGAGTTGGCCACCACCGCCATCACGCGCGTTCCCTCGGCGGCCAGGCGGTCGAGGGTCGTGCGTAGCTGGACGACGTCCATCCGGGTCCCGCACGAGGGAATGGCGATCGCACGCCTGACGCCGAGCCCGAGCATGCCCACCGCGCGCGTGATGGCATAGTGGGCGTGCTCCCCACAGACCACCACCGGTGGATCTTCCCCGACACCCTCCTCCCACGCATGGGGCATGGCCGCGGCTCGAGCC
>DATCXG010000144.1:0-2341 GCA_036565945.1 Gemmatimonadaceae bacterium | reverse complement strand
CCATAGCAGCCGTCGCCGAAAGACGGCGACGGCGTAATGTGTGCAAATAGCGAAGGGGAAATTGTAGCACCTGCCGCGACGCCCGCGAGCTGGCGGCGATGGTGAATCGAAGGAGCAGTGGAGCTGGTCCAGCGCGGCCCTGGCCCCGGCTCGGGAGGGCAGTGCCATGCAGCGCAGTCAACGTGTTCCATCTCCTCACACGTTCCGGACCGGTGCACGTACGTCGCGACGAACGGAAGTCTCGCTCTTGCTGGCCGCCGGAGTGGCAATCGCCTCCCTCCTCGTTGCGTGCGATGACAATGATGGTCCTACGCAACCGGACCCCGCACTCGCCGCGCAGGGCAAGGACATATTCCGGTTCAGCACCTTCGGCGATGAGACGTTCTGGACTGACACGCTGCGCATGCACGAGGTGATAGAGAGCGCCGTAGACCCGACGACCGCGCTCGCAGTCGGCCTGAAGGTCGATACCGATTCCCTCCCGCCGGCGGTAGTCCAGGGCATCCAGGACGGAACGATCAGCCTCACGAGCCCGGCGACGACGGTGGTACTTCTGAAGCTGAACGCGGTCGTCGGCATCAAGGGAACGGTGCAGACAGTGAATGGCGAGGACACACTCGTCCAGGTCGGGGTCACCTGCGCGCTCTGCCACTCCACGGTGGACAGTTCCTTCTCCGACGGGATCGGCAAGCGGCTCGACGGGTGGCCGAACCACGACCTCGACGTCGGGGCGATCATCGCCCTCTCTCCGGCACTCTCGGCGGGCCAGAAAGCGGTCTACAATTCGTGGGGGCCGGGAAAGTACGACCCGCGCTACAACTTCGACGGTCAGAACGGGCCGCAGGTCATCCCGCCTGCCTATGGGCTTCTCGGGATCAACAGAATCACGGTCACGGGCGATGGGGAAGACGTCGAATACTGGAACCGCTACGTTGGTGTCACGCAGATGCACGGGCACGGATCGTTCGATGAGCCCCGGACTGGCGTGAGCGTCCGGAACCCGCCCGACATGATCTCGGACCTGCTCGCGGCGCTCCGTGAATACCAACTCAGCCTGTCCGCCCCGCCCCCGCCCACGGGGAGCTTCGATCCCGCCGCGGCGGCGCGCGGGCAGCAGGTGTTCAATGGGCCCGGTGCGTGCGCGACGTGTCACACCGGTCCGCTGCTAACCGATGCCAACACGACGCTGCACGCGCCGTCCGACGTGGTCAGCGAGCCCGAGCCGGACGGTGTGCCGAGCTACGCATCGCGCAGCGCCACCAAGATGTACCGGACTGCACCGCTGCACGGACTCTGGCAGCACCCGCCGTACTTTCACAATGGCATCGCTCCGACGCTCGAGGCGGTGGTAGAGCTCTATGACACGAGGAAGGCTCTCGGCCTGAGCGCCCAGCAGAAGGCCGACCTGGTGCAGTATCTGAAATCGCTGTAGTCGCATCGTGCGGCTCTGTCCGCCCGTCCTCCGGAGGAGCGTGCTGATGCGGCCCGATCCGTGCGTTTCGAGGTACCACATACGCATCACGCACAATCTCACCACGGAGCCAGCACATGGAGAGCCGAGCCAAGCTGTTGGGGCATCCGATCCACCCGATGCTGATCGTCTTCCCACTCGGGCTGCTCGGGATGGCGGTGATCTTCGACATCATCCGCCTCATCTTCGGTACGACGGAACTCGCGCCCGCATCGTACTACATGATCGCCGCCGGGGTGATCACCGGACTGTTGGCCGCACTGTTCGGCTTCATTGATTGGCTGGCCATCCCAGCGGGCACGCGCGCCAAGGTGGTCGGCCAGTGGCATGGGATCGGGAATGTGGTCGTCGTCGTGCTGTTCGCCGTGAGCTGGTGGCTCCGCCGCGGCGCCCCGGCCGAGCCTTCGACGCTTGCTTTCGTGCTCGGCCTGATCGGTCTCGGCCTGGCGCTGGTGACGGGGTGGCTTGGTGGTGAGCTGGTCGACCGGCTCGGCGTCGGCGTATCCGACGGCGCCAACCTCGATGCCCCTAGCTCGCTCTCGGGCGCGCCGGCACGGACCGCGCCCTCTGCGAGGCCCTTGTAATCGCGGCGCGGGTCCTTAGCTGGCGGGCATCACGACGCGACAATGTCATCGGAGCGCTCGCGATGCCGGAGCGCGAGGACGCCGGTGACGGCCGCGAGCCCCAGGCCGGCGGCCACGAGCGCCGCGCGCTTCGGATGCAGCAGGGCGGCGGCACCGGCTGGGATGACATCGCGAATCGGGCGCTGCGCAGCCTGGATGATCGCCTTCGCCACAACATCCGGAGCGTAGACCGGCGGGGCAGGGCGCGGCTCCACGTCGAGATATGTCTTCGCCTTGTCGAAGAGCG
>DATCXG010000617.1:0-9238 GCA_036565945.1 Gemmatimonadaceae bacterium | reverse complement strand
GACCGGCAGCCCCACGCTCCGCCAGACGTCCCGGTTGTCCTCGTACACCGACATCGTCGGATCCCAGTTGGTTCCGTTCTTGATCATCTTGTCGATGACCGCGGAGAGCCGCTCCGGCACTTTGTCCGCTTCCGACCAGAGCAGCCCCGCATAGCGGAAACGGTCGAGCTCATCCCAGTAGTTGTAGTCGGTGGGAAAGCTCTGTGAGCCGGCGAGTGCGGCATCGGGAATCCCGTACCAGTGCTCGATGCTCCTCACTCCTGCATCGGACGCGACGGCGGCATCGCTCTCGGAGACCTTGAGGTCGGTCATGGTGAACATGCCGAGCTTGTTCGACTCGTCGGCGATCGCCTGCAACACGTCGGGATAGTGGCCGGGGCTCTTGGAGACTTTGACGCAATCGGCGCCCAGCGCCTTGAATTCCCGCACCATCACGCGGGCCTTGTCGGGGGTGTTCCCGACGTCCCAGCGCCGGAGCGGGAGCGGCCAGCGCTGGCAGAGCACCAGGCGCGGCGCGACTATCTGATTGAGACTGCTGAGCCGCCTCTGCTCGCCCATGAAGTCGAGCCCCGCTCCGGTCCCCGCGTCGCGCACGGTCGTGACGCCATGGCCGAGGTAGAGGCGGAAGGCGTACTCGTATCCTCTCGCGCCCAACTCCCCTTTGTTCCCCGGCAGGTGCGCGTGCATCTCCACGAGACCGGGTATGACGTACATCCCCGCGACGTCGATCACCCGGTCGCCGGTGGGCCGGAAGTCGCCTCCGCCCGCGCCCGCGGCGTTCACCGGATCGGCCAGGACCATGTCCACGATCCGGTTCCCCTCGATCACGATGTCGATGGGCCCCTCGGGCGGCATGGCGCGGTTGGTGCCCGGGGTACCGCGTCCGCTCACGACCATCGCGTTGCGTAGCACGAGGCGATTGACCTTCTGGCCCTTGGTGGTCCCCAAGGGGATCGGATTGTTGTCGTCGCTGCTGACCGCCGCGTTCTGCGCGCTGGCCGAACGGCTGCCCAACGCCAGTGTCGCGACCACGAACAGCGCTGCCGCCGCGCTCGCCCAATACCGGTTGCGTCTGAGCATGTCACTCTCCTCTGGGTGGATCGGCGCGCAAGCAGTGCGGCCGTTGGAAGCACTCTCGCGAGCGCGTGATGATCGGCGTGATGATTGATCGGCTGTCACGGCGCGAGCCCGGTGTACGCGGTGGCGAAGAGCAGTGCGTGCTTGGCGCCGGACCACACGCGATTGATGTCGGCACTCTCGGTGACGTCGTGCGATGCGGTGCGCCGGCGCACGGCCGAGCTCAGCTCGGGAGCGCGGCGCACCTCGAACTTCCCGTTCTCGCCGTAGTCGAGCACGTTGCCGCGCAGCGACATCGCCGGCATCCCGGCAACGTATGCCTGCACACAGTCACCGCAGCCTCGCGCGGGGTCGATGACGGGGCGCGTGTGGTACAGGGCCTGCGACGCGGCCACCGCCATCCGGGCGGCGGGGTTGTTCACGTCGTCCCAACCAGGGATGCCGGTCTCCGTGCCGTTCTTGCTGCTGATCTCGTACACGAAGTCGAGCCCTTCACCTACCCGCTGCGTCACCTCCCGGGCGATGCGCCGGATGTCGTCGTGTGCCTGGAAGAGACGCGCCTCGGTAGGGGAGCGGAGGTCGAAGCGGATCCACGCCTCGCCGGCGGTGCCGTTGAGGATCTCGCTCGCGCCGATCATCGACATGTTCAGGTACAGGATGTCGCGCGTCAGCTGACCGACGCCGGTCTCGTGGAGGGATACCCGCGCGGAGCGAGAGTCGCGGACTTCATCGCTGACCCGGACTATGATCCGCCCCAGCGCGTCCACCGCGTGCCGCTCCCAGCGGTCTTTCTCGAACGGGGAGTAGATGCGCAGAATGGTCCGGTGCCGCACCGGCGTGCTCCCGACGCTCACTCCCTCGCCGCCACCTCCGTGGAGCTGGACGATGATGTCGCCCTTCTTCCAGTCCAGGTTGAGTGGGTAGTTGGCGCGAACGAAGTGCTCGACGCCCCGGCTGGCATAGTCCTTCGCCGGCTCTTCGCCGGTGAAGCCGGCGAACCAGACATCGCCCTTCGTCTGGATGCCGGCGGCGTTCATCGCGCGCAGCACGGTGAGGATCTGCACGACTCCCATCAGGTCGTCGCCAGCCGCGGGACACCACACCCGCCCATCGGCCACGAACGCTTCCACTGGCTGCCCTCTGGGCCAGAGCGCCACGTTGTCGTGATGCGCGTTGAGGACCACGGCGGGCCCTCCGCCCGTCCCACGGCGAACGCCAACGACATTGTACTCGTCGTCTATGTGGACGTTCTCCAGCCCGTAGATGCGGAAGAGCTTGTAGATGAGCCGGGACCGCGCGATCTCGTCCCCCGATGGACCGTAGGCGTTGCAGAGGCTCAGCCACTCCTGCACGGTCTCACTATCGGACCCGTCCACATAGGCGAGCGCCTCCTTCATCCGCGGGGCGGCAAGAACTCGACGCGCCTCACGGAGCTCTGAAGCCACATCCGGACTCACCGCGGCCTGCGCGGGCGCGCCAGTCGCGAGAGCGGCGACGAAGACCAGTGCGAGTGGCGCGCGCGTCACCGCGCCTTCGCTCCCGTTCTCGCGGGGGCCAGCCCGGCGTACGAGATGGCGAAGAGGAAGCCATGCTTCACGCCGGCCCAGACCGAATTGATCTCCGCGCTCTCTGTAACATCGTGCCCGGAGGTCTTGCGTCGCACCTTCGATTTCAGACCGTGGTCGCCGCCATGCTCGAACTTCCCGCCCTCGCCATAGTCGGTCACGTTGCCGCGGAACGAGATCATCGGCATGCCGCCCATGTAGGAGCGGACGCAGTCGCCGCAGCCGCGGGTGGGGTCCACTGTAGGGGTGCCACCGTAGAGCGACTGCGCGGCGGCGAGCGCCGCCTTGACGGGCGCGTTGTTCACTTTGTCGAACCCGTCGATCCCCGGTGTGCCATAACGCACGTTGATCTCGTACACGTAGCTGTATTCGGGACCCATCTCGCGCAGGACTTCCTCGGTGATCTTCCGGATCTGCTCGTGAGCCTTGAAGAGGCGCTCCTCATTGGGCGAGCGAAGGTCGAAGCGGATCCATGCCTCGTCGGCGGTCCCGTTATGGATCGGGTCGCCCTGGATCATCGACATGTTGAGGTAGAGGATGTCGTCGGTGAGCGCGACGGTGCTGCCGCTCCCGCGCTCATCGATCTGGAGCGAGCGGGCATCGCGCACTCGCTCGTTGACGCGGGTGATGATGGGCCCGAGCGCATCCACCGCGTCTGTTCGCCAGCGCGGGAAGTCGAGCGGGGTGAAGACTCGCAGCTGGGTCATGTGGATGTAGTTGTTGCTGCCGCTGCTCACGCCGCTGCCCGCGCCGCCATGGAACTGGGCGAGGATGTCGCCCTTCTTCCAGTCCAGATTGAGTGGGTAGTTGGCGCGCACAAAGTGCTCGGCTCCCTGGCTCCCCGCCTCCTCACCCGTGAATCCCACGAACCACACGTCACCCTTCGTCTCCACATCGGCCGCGTTCATCGCTCGCAGCACGGTGAGCATCTGCACCACTCCACGCAGGTCGTCCCCGGCCGCGGGGCACCATACCCGCCCGTCGGCTACGAATGCCTCGATTGGCTGCTCGCGCGGCCAGAGAGCGACGTTGTCGTGGTGGGCGTTGAGCACGATGGTCGGCCCGCCGCCCGTTCCCTTCCGCACGCCGATCACGTTGCGCGCGTCGTCGATGTGAACGTTCTCCAGCCCGTAAATCCGGAAGAGTTTGTACAGGAGCCGCGAGCGGTATGTCTCGTCGCCCTGTGGTCCGTACGCGTTACAGATGCTCAGCCACTCCTGCACGGTCTCGTCATCGGCGCTGTCGATGTATTTCATCGCCAGCTTCACCTGCGGATTGGTGAGGAGCTGTTGCGCGGTCCGCAGCTCGCCGGTGATGTTGGGCGTGGTTATCTGCGCCGCCGCTCCCGTCACCACTGTGGCGGCCAGGGCAACGGCGGTGGTCAGTCCGGCAATTCGCAACATCAGGCGACGCATGATACCTCCCGCAATGTCTCGTGAATGCCCCCGGTCACAGCACAGGGCCGAAGAGCAGGGTATTGAGGGCTACGCCCGGCGAGCACGCGGTAGTAGCCCACCGCCGCCGACGCGATGATTCAGTGCACGGGGAATCACGCTCCCCCATTGGGATTGGTGTCGAGCTCCGACTGGCCCACGGGGAAGCAGCGGTCGCGGCCGGAGAGATCCTGATAGTGCGCGCCGGGCACGGCCTCTTCCTGCCAGCGGAAGATGTCGCCCAGGCTGCGCGCCTCCAGCCATAGCTCGGCACCCCGCTCGCGGCGCAGGAGGTTCCAGGTCTCGGTCAGATCAGCGGGCGACGCGGCGGGGAGCGACAGCTCGCCGCGCAGACCGTTCATGATCGTGGTCGCGCTCGACCAGTCGCCCGCGCGCAGCCGTGCCTCAGCCAGGAGCAACTGCATCTCGCGCCCGCTCGAGAGACGGATGGGCGACGTGCGCGAGTCGTATTTCATCTGCCGGTAGAAGGGGACGTTGCTACCGTCGCCCGTCGGGAAGCCGTCGACCGTCGTCCAGGGAGTACGCGGATCATTGGTGTCCTGGTAGTACTGCTCGAAGTAGGTGCTCCATACCGTGACGGCGCGGAACGGCGAGCTGGCCCCGGCCCAGTGGATGCGATTGTACTGCTCCAGCTCGATGTCGGAATAGGCGATGCTGTAGACGAAGTCCTGGGGGACAGCGCCAGCGTCGGCCTCCACACCGGCCCAGTCGCCGAGCCAGGCGTTCACGGACGCGCGCCCCGCGCGGGCAGCGAGTCCCATCTCCTGTTCGCCGACAGCGGCAGCGACATCGATCGCCTCGGTGAAGGCCGCCTTCGCCCGCTCGAAGTGGACAGTGCGCGGCTGCACGGGGCCAGCGTCGATCACCGCCACGCACATATTCTCGCCCAGCAGGCGATTGGAGTAGCCCACGTAGAGCAGCGCCTGCGCTGCCAGCGGCTGCGAGGAGAAGTCGGCGCCGAATACATCGCGCATGCGATTGACGCTTTCTTCCGATACCCAGCGGGCTGCCTGCGATCGCTGCCAGTGCTCGTCCGTCTCCGCCTGCTCGGGAGCGAGATCGCCGTCACGCTGTTTCAGCGTCACGCCGAATTGAGTGATGTTGCCCGAACCCTGCACCTCGAGCGCCGCCACGCCACCGGTGTAGGCGACCCAGCCCACGGCGGCGCTGAGCAACCGCCCGGCGCCGCTGACGAGCGCCTGCTGAGCGGCGGGGTCGTTCAACTGCGCATCCTGGACGGGCCCAGGGTTGGTCACGTCGAAGCTGCAACCCGTGGTGTACGGGATAGTAAGGAGGAGGGTGAGCGCCCACTTCAGCCCGGGCGCCCGCATACGATGATCGACTCGGCTCATGAAAAACCTTCCGCGCGAAGAGTTCGTGTTCGGGGTCGCGCCGCGGCGACTAGAAGCTGGCCCGGAGTGAGAAGAGCAGGCTCGTTGGTGACGGAACGTTCTCGACGATTGCTCGCACCGCCGATCCGGCCCCACTGGAGCCGGCCATCTCCGGGTCGAAGATCGGGAGGCCAGAGTGCTTCCAGAGCCGGATGTTACGGAGAGAGATACTGAGCTGGGCGCTGCGTACTCTGGGCAGAAGGGCCGACGGCACCGGCATGCGCAGCGTCACGTGGCGCAGCTTGAAGAAGTCCGCGGGGAAGTTCATGAAATCGCGCGGCGTCACTTTGGGATCGCAGGTCAGACGTTCGAACGCCGTCAACTCGTCGCGGCGTCCCTGCTCGATGAGCTCGTAGCCGCCGCCGGCCCCCTGGCACGGCGCCCAGACACCTCGACTCGCCATGTTGCGCGACGCGCGATCGAAGACGAAGTGCCCGCCCATGTACTCGGCCACAGCGGAGAGTTCCACCGCGTGCGGGAAGGTGATAGTGGTGTTGAGCCCCACCGTGGTGGGAGGCATGTTCGGTCCGAAGTGATAGCCACTCTCGAGGATCGGATCCGCCAGAGCGTCGGGGTTCGTGAGCCGAGTGCCGATGAGAACAGGCACCGCGTGGTCTTGCTCGATCCAGCCAGTCTCTCCGAGGAGGAACGCCGCGCTACCGCCCAGAGTGGCCAGCTCGTTCCGGTTGTGCGAGTAGTTCATCCCCAGGTTCCAGCCGAAGTTCGGGGTCTCCACCACCGTGCCGTTCAGAGTCACCTCGAAGCCCTTGTTCTTGATCACGCCAACGTTCCGGAGCTGCGTACCGGAGAAGCCGAGTGACGGGATCTGAGTGACCGGGAGCAGTGCGTCGTTCGTCGTGGCGTTGTAGTAGGAGAACACCAGCGAGACGCGCTCGTCGAGGAGCGAGGCATCGAAGCCCAGCTCCAGCTCCGAGGTCCGCTCCGGGCCGAGGTCCGGGTTGCCAACCGTTGCCGGAAGGAAGGCCGGAGCCCCGTTCCACCCAGCCGGCTGCCAGGTGCGCACCGCGTCGAACGCGCCCGGAGCGCGACCGGCATGTCCGTATGCGCCACGAAGCTTCCACGTCCCGAAATTCTTGGGGAAGAACGGTTCGTCGGAGAGCACGTACGACACGCTCACCTTCGGATAGATCTCCAGCCCCAGATTCTCGCCGAACGCCGTGTTGCCGTCGGCGCGCACACCGAGCGTGAGGAAGTAGCGTTCAGCCAGCCCGAACAGCGCCTCGCCGAACACACCTGCGTTGATGACTTTCTGACGGTCCTCGAAGCTCCGCGTGTTGGCGCCGCTGCTGAGAGTCGGCTCCCCGGGACCCGGGAAGTCTTCGGAGTGACCCCAGATCGAACTGATGTCAGTGCTGACACCCTGCGCGCCGATGGAGAGACGAGAGGTGATGTCCCACGGCAGCTTGGACTCCAACGTCCCGACCGCGTCGAGGGTGAGCGTCTCGCTCAGCCAGCGACGGTCCGAGCGAAGCCCGCCCTCGTCGGTGATGAAGCCGTAAGGGAACGTGCCAATCAACTCGCTGCCCAAGCGGTCGTAGCCGAAGGTGAGCCGGGAGTTGAGCCTCTCCGACGCCTGATACCGCGCGGTCACCCCGGAGATCAGGTGGTCGATGTTGGTGAGCCACTCCTGCTCGAACAACCGGTCGATGTCCTTCTTGTCAGCGCTCCCGATGTAGTTGACCGGGCTGCGGTAGACGTTGAGCGTGAGCCCCTCGGCGTTATTCCCCATCGGGGCGTTCTGGATGTCCTTACTGGTGATAGAGGTGTTCCAGTCCACCGCCAACTTTTTCGTCGGGCTGAAGTTGAAGTTCCCACGCACGTTCACGCCCTTCTCGTGGTCGTCCGGGAAGATCCCCTCGTTGTCGTTGTACGCGCCCGATACGTAGTAGCCGACATCCGGCGTCCCGCCGCCAACTGACAGGGAGTAGTTCTGCGACCAGCCGCGCTTGAGCCACGGGTCGAGCCCCAGGAACTTCTTGCCACCGGCACCGAACCCCTGCCGCAACTCGCTGAACCCCTGCTCCGTCATGGCCGTCCACGATGCGGCGCCGGACTGTCCGCGCTTGGTGAAGATCTGGATCACCCCCGCGGCCGCCTCAGTACCATAGAGAGTCGTGGCGGCAGCTCCCTTGATGATCTCGATCCGCTCGATGTCACTGGGGTCGATGTCGTTCAGCGGGCTGGCCACCGTCCCGGGGCCGGAGCCCGACGAGGTGGTCATGCCCGCCAGAGTCGACGCGTCGGCAGCGAGCATGTTCTGTGGAAGCATGTCGCTCCGGATGCGCACTCCATCCACGTAGATCAACGGCTGGTTGCTCATCGCGACACTGACCGCACCGCGCAGCCGGATCTGCCGACCGGAGCCCACCTGCGCACCGCTCTCCATCACCGAGACGCCGGCTGCCTGCCCCTGCAGCACCTGCTCGGCATCCACCGTGGGCGCCGCCGCCTCGCCAACCTTGACCTGCGAGATGCTGTTTCCCACCTCGCGACGCCGGGCCTGACCGGCCGTACCTGTGACGACTACCTGGTCGAGCGCGAGCACGCTCTGCCCCATCATGAACTCGACGGTTGCAGTCTGGTCGGCGATGACGGCGACCGTGTGGATGGCGGGTCCGTAGCCGAGGAGTCGTGCCTGGAGCTGCACCTGGCCCACCGGAACGTTCTGGAGAGTGACCTTACCCTCGGCGTCCGTTACCCCACCGATTCCCGCGGCCTGAATGAAGATCTGCACTCCTGGAAGCGGAGCGCGCGTAGCATTGTCGAGCGCTGTTGCGTCGATACGCCCTGTAGTCTGCGCCGCCGCCGGACGCGCGGATCCCCAGATCAGGAACGCCACGAGGAGGAGTAACACCCGAGTACCGAGACCAAGCCGCATGTGATCCTCTTGGGTTGAAGCAGGGGCAGTGGCAGGGAGAAGCGGCATCGCAGTGACGAGGTCACGCGATGCCGGGTAGTCACGCTTACGCCGGGGAGGGTGCAGATGTCCTACGAACAGCCGGCTCCACGAGCGCGAGAGCTCACGGTGAGGTGAGACGGGAGTGGGAACAGAGTGAGGACCTACGGGAGGGTGCAGCGGTCCTTCAATGGCCACTCTCACGCACGGCGCATACCACGCACGGAACTCCGACAGAGACCACCATCAGTCGCTCGCAAGTAGTTGCGACGAACCTGTTTGTATGCGGAGCGCGGCTCGGCGAAGGAGCCGCGAGGAGCCGCGATGCAGCCGGCGAGATGCAGCTAGTGAATCCCCGAGGATTCGCTTTCGCATCCGCCACGCTGCACCAACGTGGCCCGCTCCACAGGGCACACGAATTGCCGCACAGACGCGCATGCCCGCGCGTGACACGCTTGCCGAGTACCGGCGCAAACGCGACTTCCAGAAGAGCCCGGAGCCAGAAGGGAAAGAGGGGACCCCGGGTCGGAGGCATCGCGGCGCGCTCCAATTCGTCGTGCAGAAGCACGCGGCGAGCAGCCTGCACTTCGACTTCCGCATCGAGCTCGACGGTGTCATGAAGAGCTGGGCCGTCGGCACAGTCGAGCGCAGCGGTCATGCTCACGACCCGGGTGCTTGACACGGAGGCGTCGTGCTCCCGTCATCGTTCGCGGTCATCCTGGCTGGACTCGCCACGGTAGCGCTGGCGCTGGGTGCTTTTGTCTGGGCGTGGCGGCGCGGCCAGTTCACGGGACTCGACGCCCAGGCGCACGTGATCCTGGACGAACGCGACCT
>DATCXG010000616.1:0-8222 GCA_036565945.1 Gemmatimonadaceae bacterium | reverse complement strand
CGGCCCGCCCGCCGCCGGATCACCCGCGGGCCACGGCGCCCCTGCTCAGGCGCACGGCGCTCCGGGTCACGCACACGGTGCTCCTGCTCAGGCGCACGGTGCCCCAGGCCCCGGTCCTGGGCACGGTCGCGCTCTTCCAGTGATGGGACAGCAGCCGCAGTCACACCACGCGGCAGTGCCGGCTCCCACTCCCGTGACCTACCCCAACCTCGGGCGGATCATTGCCATCTCCAGTGGTAAGGGCGGGGTGGGGAAGAGTACCATAGCCACCAACTTCGCGGTGGCGCTCGCGCGTGACGGTGCGCGCGTGGGGCTCATGGACGCCGACATCTACGGTCCCAACGTCCCTCGCATGATGGGCGTGGATGAGCCGCCCAAGGTGATTGATGGCGATCGCATCGTGCCGCTCGAGGCGTACGGCGTGAAGATCATGAGCCTTGGCTTCCTCATCGAGCGCGACCAGCCCGCGATCTGGCGCGGCCCGATCGTGATGAAGATCATCAAGCAGTTCCTGCGAGACGTGGACTGGGGCCAGCTCGATTACTTTCTGGTCGACATGCCACCAGGCACCGGCGATGCGCAGCTCTCGCTGGTACAGGCCACTCAGGTGCACAGCGCGGTGATAGTCACCACGCCGCAGCCGGTCTCCACGGGCGATGCGCTACGCGGTGCCAAGATGTTTCAGCGAGTGGCGGTGCCAGTGCTCGGCATAGTCGAGAACATGAGCTACTTCGTGTGCGACTGCTGCGGTACGCGCACGGCGCTATTCGGCGAAGGGGGTGGGAAGGAGTTGGCCGACGAGCTCAAGTTGCCGTTACTGGGTCAGATCCCCATCCATTCCGCGGTGCGTGTGGCTGGCGACGAGGGGAAGCCCATCCTGGTGGCCGACCCGGATTCGGTTGTGGCGAAGGCCATCCTCGAGACGACGCGCCGGATCACCTCTGCCGCGGAGAGCGTGGTCCCAGCGTGACCCCCGGGTGACCAACGCAACTGCTTCAGGGCCGCTCAAAGACGCGCGGCCACCGGGCGACGGTCCGGTGGCCGCGTTGCCGTTGAATTCTCGCGACGGCATGGCTGCGATACCAGCCACCGGCGAATTCCCCTCGTACGGCACGCTCGTACGGGGCCCTCTCATGCGCACGATAGCCGTCGTCGCTCTTCCAGCGGTGGCGTCGATGCTGTTGATGACGCTCTTCGCCACCGCCGACGCGTTCTGGGTGGGGCGGTACCTCGGCTCGGATGGACTGGCGGCGGTCTCCACGTCGCTCTTCTGGATCTGGATGTTGGTCTCGTGCGCCGAACTCGTGGGAGTGGGACTGACGGCGGTAGCGTCGCGGAGACATGGCGAGCGCCAACCGGGAGAGGCCGCGCACGCCGTGGGCAATGGTGTGATTCTCGCCCTCCTCCTCGGATTGGGAGCGACCGTGCTGGGCCATGCTGCGCTGGGCCCGATCTTTGGCATGATGGACACTCCCGCCGCCGTGACCGCGCTCGGCAGTGTGTATCTGGGCACCTACCTCATCGGTGCACCGCCGTACTTCGGCTACTTCGCGGTCGATGCCGCGTTCCGCGCATCGGGCAACACGCGCACGCCGTTTCTCCTGCTACTGGCATCCGTGATTGGCGCTCTCATCCTCGATCCGGTGCTGATTCTGGGGCTGGGTCCGGTGCCGCGGATGGGGATCGCGGGTGCGGCCGTGGCCACGGTGCTCACCCGTTCAGTGGCGTTCATCTTCGGCATCGTGCTACTCATGCGCCGGGGTATGGTACGCTTCGGACCTGTATCAGCGCGCACCATGCGAGCCATCGCGCGGATTGGCCTGCCCACCGCGGCCACCGGCATCTTCTTCAGCCTGACCTATGTACTGCTGACGCGAACCACGACGCTCTTCGGCACTCCCGCGCTGGCGGCGCTCGGCGTGGGTCACCGAGTGGAGAGTTGGACCTTCACCATTGGCGTGGGCTTCGGAGCGGCGACGGCCGCCATCGTGGGCCAGAGCCTCGGCGCTGGCGAGGTGGATCGTGCCGCGCGCGCGGGATGGATCGCCACCGGCCTCGCCACGATTGTGGGTGTGGTGGGCGCCCTGTTGGAGATCACCTATGCGCACCAGTTCGCGGCTTTCTTCAGCCTGGACCCAGCTGTGATCGCCGAGAGTGTGCGCTACCTGAAAATCGCGGCGTTCTCCACGGCATTCATCGGCACGGAGCTGGTGCTGGAGGGCGCGCTCGGCGGTGCCGGCTACACCCTGCCGCCCATGCTCTCCTCCACCACCTTCACCGCCCTCCGCATCCCCCTGGCCGCCTGGGCCGCGGTACGCTGGGGCACCTCCGGTATCTGGTGGACCATCTCCCTCACCGCGATCTGCCGCGGCCTTGCGATGATGTTCCTCTGGCGCCGTGGCGGGTGGCGGGGTAAGACTGTGTGAGGCGGGAGGCAGGGTTCAGGGTGCAGGGTTCAGGAACTACGAACTATAAGGGATCAGGGAGCAGGAACTACCTCGGGGTAGAGATCTCTACGCGAGGGCAGTTCCTGAATCCTGCACCCTGAACCCTGAACCCCGTAGTTCCCTGATCCCTGCAGTTCCTGAACCCTGAACCCTGCCCCCTGAACCCCGTGGTTATCTCCCTCCTCACCGACTTCGGCACCGCGGACGGATACGTGGGCGAGATGAAGGGGGTGATCCTCTCCATGGCGCCGGGCGTGGGGGTGGTGGACATCTCGCACGATGTGGTGCCGCAGGATGTGGATGGCGCGCGGCTGGCGGTGGCGCGCTACTGGAGGCGGTTCCCCGAGGGGACGGTGCACCTCGTAGTGGTGGATCCGGGGGTGGGCACGGCGCGGGCGGCGATTGCGGTATCGAGCGATGGGCGGTTTCTGGTGGGGCCGGACAACGGGGTGCTCTCGCCGGCGCTCCTCGTATCGGGTGCGAGGGTCGTGTCGCTCCCGCTGCCGGCGCACGCTACGGCCACCTTCCATGGGCGCGACGTGTTCGCGCCGGCGAGCGCGCTGCTCGCTTCCGGCGTGCCGCTCGATAGACTCGGACTCGACTTTGACTCGCCGGTTATCCGCCGCACTCCCGAGGCGAGACGGCTCGACAACGGCGCGATCGCGGGAGAGGTGATAGCGGTGGACAGCTTCGGAAATCTCGTCACGAATCTGGTGGCAATTCGCGGCGGCACGCTGGAGATTGCTGGCCGCACCATCGTCGTGAGACGGACCTATGCGGATGTGCCGGCAGGCGAGGTCATAGCGCTCGTGGGCTCCATCGGGTTCGTGGAAGTGGCCGTGCGTGATGGGAATGCCGCGCGAGTCCTGCAGGTGGCGCGCGGGGCGCCCGTGCTACTCCATCCTGCTCCGCCCCTCACCTCCACCTCCGCCGTCCTGGGCGCGTAGCGCTGAAGCCTCCTGTGGGGACGGGCTCGAAGACCCCGTTGACGTGACGACGCGACCAGCGTACACCGCCCCACTGTGCGGCTTGACTGCTCCTGTCCCGCGGTGCAGCTCGGCGTTCAATTCTCCGCCGACCAGGATCACCAGCATCGTGAGATACATCCACGTGAGGACGACGATCACCGCGCCGATCGCACCATAGGTCTTGTTGTAAGACCCGAAATTGGTGACGTAGAGGCGGAAGAGCAGGGTGACGATGAGCCAGAGCACCGTTGCCACGGTGGCGCCCACCAGTATCTGCTTCGGGCTCTGGCGCAGGTTGGGGAGGAACCTGTAGATCAGGAAGAACGCCAGCACCAGGATGGCGAATGCAATCGGGTACTGCAGTGCCATCCACAAGTCCACACGGCCCTCTGGAAGGCGCAGGGTACGCCCGATCCAGTCGATGATCTCGGGTCCCGCCAGCATCACCGTGCTGGCGATGAGGATCAGGATACCGGTACCCAGCAGCGCCGCGAGCGAGATGAGAGCGCGCTTCCAGTAGGGCCGCGTCTCGGTCACGTCGTACGCGAGATTCAAGGTGTCCATGAGCGAGCGAAAGATGTTCGCCCCTGACCAGGCAGCGAGCAACAGTCCCAGCGAAAGGAGTCCGCTCTTGCTGCTGTTGAACGCAACGTCGTTGATCACACTCCGCACGAGCTTGAACGCATCGTCGGGCAGGACCCTGCTCATCTGCTCCATGAGCCACGCCACCGTGGTCTGCTCGTCGACGAAGAGACCGGCGAGTGCCGTGGCGAAGAGGAGAAACGGGAAGAGCGAGAAGAAGAAATGGTAGGCGGCTCCGGCTGCCAGCTCGGTCAGTCGGTCATCGAGGATCTGCTGCCCGGTTCTCTTCACTAACGGGACTACACGATAGCCACCTATCTGCATGCCCGGAGGAATGGCAAAGAGGGGGCCACTCGAGGAACTGCCCCCGCATCTTCAGTCGGTTCGGATTACCTCGATGCCGGCCATGACTGCACGCCCTTCGAGCATCAGCCGGCGTGTTGCGCTCTCCCAGTTATCGCTGTAATACGCGCCGCCGCGCTCGGCGAATCCCGGGGTATCGATCCCGCCCAGCACTCTCGACCCGATCACGCGCACGCCTATGTCTCGCGGTACTCGCACGGTGACGGCGCCCATCACAGCGCGAAGGTCGAGCACCTTCTCCCCGGTCCACTCGCCGGAAAGATCGAGATCCATGTGGCCCATGGTGGCGGTGGCGCGTACGGTGTCCGCGTGCGCGTTGCCGAGTTGCGCAACGGCAAGGCCGGCTGCGGTGGCGTGTAGCTCGATCGTCGGAATGCGCGATCGGTTTGGCGTGCCGAAGACGATGCGGCTGTCGCTGGCCGCGGTCTCGATCCGTAGGTGAGTCAGGTGGAGCTCGCTCAGATCGATCGCGGCTTCTGCCGCACTGAACTCGAGCGCGAGATCAACAGGAGCTCCGGACGCGACGCCGAGCACCAGGGAGGAGCGTTCGGCCGTCACTTTCGACCCGTCGTGGCGCCGGCGAAGCGAGAACAGGTCTGTCACTCCACTATCGCCACCCACGGTGAGCGTGTGTGTCGCGCCGTCGTAGTGGTAGTTCGCGCGCCGCTCGTTCGCGTCGTAATGCATCCGCAGGTCATAGAGCAGCGGCTCTGGCGCGGCGCGAAGGGTGAGCTTCCCCGCGCCGTACGCGAGGCGCACGTGCAGCGTGTCGGCCTGGCCCTGCGTGACGCGGGTGCGGCGCGCCTCCAGCGTGCGCCATTCCTGCGCCGCCAGAGTGGAGGCGGCGAACGCTGCCGAGGCCAGGAGTATCGCTCCGGCGGCCAGGTTGGCGCGCACGAGGGAGCTCACCGCTCCTCCCGGCGCGGCGCCGATGCGGGACGGCGCGCGGCGGCCACACCGCTTACTGGAGTAGGGGTCTGCCATTCGTTGGATTGTGCCGGTGACGGCTCACCCGGGCCGCGTATGGTCGTATCTGTGCGCGTACCGCCTCGCGTAGCGAGGGTGGCGCCGAATCCTACGGTGACCGCGACCCAGGTCACCACCATCACGATGAAGCGCACGGCTCCGCCGATCGCGCCCAGCCCGGCGAGTGCACCGCCCAGGACCCACAACACGAGGTAGAGCGATAGACCGATGAGGAGGAACTGGAGGAGTTGCGTCCAGCCGCCCCACCCGGCTGCCCCGCGCCACCGCATGGCGGCGTCGCCTATGACGAATACCATGGCGAGGAAGCCGAGCGCGAGTGCCCCGGCAGCGGCCAGTATGAAACCCACGATGGCGAACGGGATGAGCAGGATCCCGAGCACCGTGATGGCCAGAGCGATGATCGTGACCACCAGCGCCGGGAAGAGCGCAATCTGCCCGAGCACGCCATAGAAGAACGATCGGGTAAAATCGTCGCGGATGCGGCCGGAGATTACCAGGAACTTGCCGCGAGCGAAGATCACCACGGCGAGCCCGATCACCGCGAGCACAAGATACCAGCCGACGGCGAGCGAGAACGAACGGCGCGCCGTCTCGGCCGGGGTGCGTTGCGGGGCAACGGGAACGGGTCCGACAGTGAGTGCGCTGAGCGAGCGCATCTCGCCGTCCACCGCGCCGCCTTCGTTCTTCACGAGTCCGCCCACGGCGAGGACATCACCATGCACTGCGGAACCGGGGCGAAGGATCACGTCGCCCCCGATTGCTACCGCGTTGCCGTTCACGGTACCCCGGATGTCGAGATCACCGTGCCAGGAACCGATGCTTCCACTCACGGTCTCACCCGCCGCTACGCTTCGGGCTCCCGGGCGTACCGCATCTCTCGCGATGGTGAGTCCGTTGGGGTCGAGTGCCAGCGAGTCGAGCCATGCGCCGATGGAGTCGCGCGCGACTGGCGCGGCCTGATCGGATATCGCCACGCTCGCCGCGCCGGGCTGACGGATTGTGTCCGCCTGAGCCGCCACCGCCACTCCCGCGCCGGCTCGCGGTGTGCTCGCCCGGATGGCCGCTCGCGCGGATGCGGGAAGGAACAGCAGTAGAGCTGGCGCCAGCGCCAGGGCGTGGCGCACCGACAAATTGCGACTAATCGTGGGGCGCAAGTGGCGGAGCCGGGTCTGGAGGGCGGCCGCGATGCTGGTGAAGGTCCGCATCATCAGGAACGTCGGCGCGCGCCTACCACGACGGCGCGCAACGCCCCGACCGCCAGAACCGCGGTCGAGATTGCAACGAGGAGAGCTACCGTGAGCCCCGCCGTTCCGCTGGCGCTCAGCGCCCGCGCCGCAGTGTCGCCGAGCAGCGAGGTGACGACGTCGGAGAGTGTCGCTGTACCCGCCGCACGCACACGCTGCAGTGCCAGCTCCAAGGCGAACACCACCGTGTCGAGGTGCGTCACCACCCAGAGCGAGGCGACGAGTAGAACAGCCGATAGCGATGCCACCCCAGTCCAGGCAGCGGCCCGCCAGCGCCGCTGTTGCGGTATCCAGGAGCGCGCCATATCGGTCAGTGCCACGTGCCACGGGACGAAGACCTGCACACGCGACATGATGGTGTCCGCGAAAGCGACCGACGCGCCAAAGCGCGGCAGCCGCTCGAGCTCGTCCACGAGCGCGCGCGCCGACGCCAGCTCGGCGCGGCACTCGGCGCACGATCTTACGTGCGACTTGAGTGGCGCCGTGCC
Organism: Gemmatimonadaceae bacterium; assembly: GCA_036565945.1. Classification (GTDB taxonomy): domain Bacteria; phylum Gemmatimonadota; class Gemmatimonadetes; order Gemmatimonadales; family Gemmatimonadaceae; genus JADGGM01. The sequence goes on along the minus strand of DATCXG010000616.1, from coordinate 1,143 downwards.
AAAGCCGACCTCGCCGTCGAGGAGCTGGTCGATCTCTTCGGGTAGCAGGTGTCTATCCACATATCCTCCACTTGATCGTACGGCGGCCACGGGAAGGTGGTTTCACGTCAGCTCCTGAGGTGTGCCAGCGCGTCGCGAAGCTCGTGCCGGGCGCGGTGGATGTAGGTTTTCACGGTTCCGAGCGGGAGGTCCAGGGTAGCGGCTATCTCCTCGTACGAGCGGCCCTCTACATGGCGGAGGAGGATGCATGATCGGTACTCGGGGCGTAGCCCCGCGATCGCCTGCTCGATGGCGCCACCCAGCTCACGCGACTCCATCTCGTCGAGTGGAGACTCACCACGGGCGCTCACGTCAAACGACGTCGCCTGTACCTCGACCGCGGTTGCGGCGTGTGGCGAGCCGTCGATGCTCACCGTGTCGAGCTGCCGTTTGCGGAGATGGTCGATCGTGAGATTGTTGGCGATCTTGAACAGCCAGCTCGAGAACTTGAACTCGGGCCTGTACCGGTCGATATGGTTGAGGACCTTGACGAAGGTCTCCTGCGCCAGATCCTCCGCCAGCTCCCGATCGCGCACCATCCGGTAGATGAGCGAGAACACCGGTCGCTCGTATCGCTTCACGAGCTCCCTGAACGCCGCCTCGCGCCCAACTCGGGCAAGCGCGGCGACATCGGCATCGGGGAGGTTGGAGAGCTCTAGGGATAGAGGCATGAGTGGTCGCCTCCAAGTTACGTGGGCGCGGGGCCCTCATCCAGCACATGCGCTTGCGCCTCAGGGCGTAGATGGAGAAGTTAAGCGGATGTCTTCCATGGACTCCGAGGAGCGCGAAGCGCTTGACGCGGCCGCTGGCGGGGCGGCGAAGCGGGCGTATGTGCGGCGGATCTTCTCGGAGATCGCGCCGAGCTACGATCTGCTGAATCATCTCCTCAGCCTGAACATCGATCGTGGCTGGCGCGCACGAGCGATCGAGGCGCTCGCCTGGGATCGGCGTCCCGGCGGCATTTTTCTCGACATCTGCGCCGGTACGCTCGACGTGAGCGCCGAGCTGGCGCGCCAGCCGGGCTTCAGCGGAACGGTGGTGGCGGCTGACTTCGCCGAGCCCATGCTGCGGCGCGGTCATGCCAAGACCCTCGGGCTGCCGGTG
>DATCXG010000602.1:0-7889 GCA_036565945.1 Gemmatimonadaceae bacterium | reverse complement strand
GCGTTCTCGATCGTGGAGGAGCCGGTAGTGCTGTAGCGGGTGTGGCCTACGGCCAGACGGCCAGGAAGCTGCGCGATGGCCTCGGGGTGCAGAGCCTCGGAAACGAGTCCCATGCCCCGCAGTGCCTTGGCGGTTCCATCGTCATTGGCGGCCACGATCCCGGCCGATTCCTGACCTCGGTGCTGCAGAGCGTGGAGACCAAGGTGCGCGAGTGCAGCCGCCTGAGGAGTCCCACGCACACCAAATATTCCGCACATGATTCAGACTGTCGTCGGTTTAGGATGCTGCTCGAGGAGCGCGGCCTCAGCCGCGCCGGTCGCCATGAGATTCGGGATAGCGTCGTGGTACGCGCTGGCGAGGCGTACGAGCGGCGCATGAATAGCGCGCTCACCCACCCTTATCGTGAGCGAATCACCATCCGGTAGCACGGTGCCGATGCGATGCGCGCTCACGCCCAGCCGAGCCGCTATCTCGAGCACGCGTGCCGGATCGGAACTGCTTACCACTATTCGCGCCTGTGCCTCGCCAAAGAGTATGGCGCGGAGCGGCAGATGATTCCACGCGCTCAGATCCACCTCCGCGCCAACCAGGCGCTCAGCGTCACCGATCGCGCATTCCGCCAGAGCGATCGCGAGGCCACCCTCGCTGCAGTCATGCGCCGATGCCACCACGCCCGCGCGGATGGCCTCCAGCAACACGTCAATCGTAGCCTGTTCGCGTTCCAGGTCGCAGCGCGGCGGTCGGCCCGCTACCAATCCGTGAATCCGAGCGAGATACTCGCTCCCGCCCAGCTCATCCGAAGGGTCGCCGAGCAGAACGATCGCCTCGGCGTCGCCGCCGAATCGGGAGCGCGTGACGTGCTTCAGCGACTCCACCACGCCAACCATTCCCACCACCGGGGTCGGGTACACGGCTCCGGACGGGTTCTCGTTGTAGAGCGAGACGTTGCCGCCAGTCACCGGTGTTCCCAGCGCGCGGCACGCTTCGCCCATCCCGGCCACCGCCTCGCGGAACTGATAGAAAACTTCCGGCCGCCCGGGGTTGCCGAAGTTCAGGCAGTTCGTGATCGCCATGGGCCGGGCCCCCACGCACGCCACATTCCTCGCCGCCTCGGCCACCGCGATCCTGCCGCCAGCACGCGGCTGAAGGTAGACGTAGCGGCCGTTGCAGTCCGTGGTCATGGCGATCGCCCGGTCGGTCCCACGCAGCCGCACCACCGCCGCATCGCCATCGCCAGGAGGCACCATCGTCCCGGTACGCACGGTCGTGTCGTACTGCCGGAAAGCCCACCGCTTGCTCGCTATGGTGGGCGACGAGAGCAGCCGCTCCAGCGTCCAGACCGGATCGCTCTCCTCGGGGAGCTCGGGGATAGCCGCCACGTCGCGCTCACGCAGCGTGCGGATCTTATCGCTCTCGCGCGCTTCGGGAGTGTAGACCGGGCAGTCGGTCACCAGGCGCGAGCCCGGGAACTCGGCCACCACCGTGGTGCCCTCTGTGACGCGGTACACCGGCTCGGCGATCACCTCGCCGATCACCTCGGCCGAGAGATCCCACTTGGAAAGGATGGCTCTAACGGCGTCTTCGTGTCCCTGCCTGGCCACCACCAGCATCCGCTCCTGTGACTCGCTCAGGAGGATCTCGTACGGAGTCATCCCCTCCTCGCGCACCGGCACCTTGCTCACGTCGATCGTGATGCCAACGTCTCCACGCGCCGCCATCTCGGCCGATGAGGATGTGAGACCGGCCGCACCCATGTCCTGGATGGCAACTATGTGAGAGCTCTGGATGAGCTCCAGGCTCGCCTCGAGGAGCAGCTTCTCGGTGAACGGGTCACCAACCTGCACGCGGGGTCGCTTGGCCTCGCTTGCCGCCGAGAGGTCCTCCGACGCGAACGACGCCCCGTGAATGCCATCGCGCCCGGTGCGGGCGCCCACAGCCATTATCGTGTTGCCGATGCCTTCCGCCTTCGCGAGAATCAGATCGCTTTCCTGCATGATGCCCACGCACATGGCGTTCACGAGCGGGTTCCCTTCGTAGGAGGCATCGAACATCACCTCGCCACCCACCGTGGGGATCCCGACGCAGTTGCCATAGTCGCCGATTCCCTTGACGACGCCGGCAAACAGGTAACGCACGTGGGGAGAGTCCAGCGAACCGAAACGGAGCGAATCGAGCAACGCGATCGGGCGCGCACCCATGGTGAACACATCGCGGAGAATACCGCCCACGCCGGTAGCCGCGCCCTGGTACGGTTCGACCGCCGACGGATGGTTGTGCGACTCGATCTTGAACGCCACGGCGATGCCGTCTCCGATCGCGATGACCCCAGCGTTCTCGCCGGGCCCTTGCAGCACGTAGGGAGCCTGCGTGGGCAGCGTCCTGAGCACCGGTCGTGAGTGCTTGTAGGAGCAGTGTTCGCTCCAGAGCGCGCTCACTATTCCAAGCTCGGTGAATGTGGGCTCTCGCCCGAGCATGGCGACCAGACGCTGGTACTCGTCGCTCGTGAGGCCGTGCTCGGCCACGAGCGCGGGGGTGATAGCTGGATCACCGGGGCGGGGGTTCACGATCGACGCCACTATCTGACTCCAGCCACGGGGCGAATTGGGACGACTCTGTAGCGATGCATGCCTGTCTCGGGAATCACGCGGAAACGTGCGCCATCATTGATTGAAAGATACCCAGCCCGTCGGTAGAGCCGAGTACCGGGTCAACAGCTCGTTCCGGGTGGGGCATGAGGCCGAGAACATTCCCCTCGGAACTCACTATGCCGGCGATGTCGTTCATGGAGCCGTTCGGGTTCGAAGCGGCATCGCGCTCACCCAGAGCGTTGACGTACCGGAGCACCACGCGCCCTTCGCTCTCGAGCTGGTCGAGCGTCGCGGCGTCGGCAGTGTAGCGGCCCTCGCCGTGCGCGATCGGGATGCGCAGCAGCTGTCCCTGCGTATATCTGTTCGTGAACATCGTATCGACGTTCTCCACCCGTAGCCGCACGGGTTGCGACACGAACTGCAGCGCGGCATTCCGCAGCAGCGCCCCGGGGAGGAGGCCAGCCTCGCAGGCGATCTGGAACCCGTTGCAGATGCCGATAACGGGCCCGCCTCGCCGCGCATGGGCTACCACCTCCTGCATGATCGGGCTGAAGCGAGCAATGGCGCCGGCCCGCAAGTAGTCGCCGTAGCTGAAGCCACCCGGCAGTATCACGACATCCACACCTTCGAGGTCGTGCGACTTGTGCCAGATGTAGACGCCATCGGCACCCATCGCATCGACCACCGCATGGTAAGCGTCGTAATCGCAGTTGGAGCCCGGGAAAGTGACGATGCCGAACTTCACGATTCCTCCAGAGCCGCTATGTCGTAGTCTTCCGTGACTGGGTTGGCGAGCAGTCGGTCGCACATCTCGCGTACCTGTTGCCCGGCATCCGCCTGGTCCGAGGCTTTCACGTGCAGGATGATGTAGCGGCCGATACGCACGTCAGTCAGGTCGCGGAATCCGAGCGACTGCAGGGCGTCTGCCACCGCCTTGCCTTGTGGGTCGAGGATCCCCTCACGGGGAGAGATGTGAACGGTGACACGGAAGCTGCTCATTCTCCGCCCTCGTCGCTGGGTCGATTGAAAGGTCGAGTACCGCCCTCTGTCGGGCGGCGGTGCCGGCGGCGCCGGCGCTCACGGGCCGGCGTCTCCGCCAGCTCCGTTGGACGCGATACATAGTCATCATCGTCACCCTCGTCGAAGAGCGGATCCCCCGTGGGAAGCCGATCGACGAGGCCGAACAGGAAGGTCTTGGCCAATCCGTACGCCACGTATGCCAGCAGAGCAGGGAAGGCGAACGAGAGCGGGCGGAAGAGCACTCCGACCATCACAGCCAGAATCAACAGACTACCCAGAATGCTCCGCACGCTGCGAAAGCTGATCGTGGGTGGCGCGGGGTAGATCACATGGCTGATCATCAGGAGTCCCAGGACCAGCATCACGCCGGGCAGGACAGTGTGCCATGGCCACCCGCTGACCATCGTCTGGGTATACAGCGATGTCTGGCTGAACCAGTAGTAGGTAGCCAGCGTCATCCCCGCAGCCGGACTGGGGAGCCCGTGGAAATGCGTCTTCGCGTGCCCGCCCTGCTCCACGTTGAACCGTGCGAGCCGCATCACGGCGCATGCTATGTAGATGAAGCAGAAGAGCCACGCCCAGCCATCGCGATTGAGCACGGCGAAATACATGATCAACGCCGGCGCAACACCGAAGCTGACCGCATCCACCAGCGAGTCCAGCTCCACGCCAAAGCGGCTGCCAGTCCGGGTCATCCGCGCGACGCGTCCATCGAGCGCATCCATGACGCCGCTCAGGATGACACACCAACCAGCCCAGATGAAATCGCCGCGCGTGGCCGATACCACGGCGAAGACGCCGAAGAACAGGTTCCCCAGTGTGAAGCCGTTGGGCAGCAGCACCACCGCGCGGCGCATGTCGGGGCGAGGGATGGCTGGCCTCACGGCATCAGCTCCGCCAGCACGGTCGCTCCCGCCAGGGGCTTCTCGCCCAGTTTCGTGATGATCCTGGAGTCGGTTGGAACGAAGACGTCTACTCTGGAACCGAAGCGAATAACCCCCATCCGTCCGCCCTGCGAGATCGGCTCGTCCAGCCGCGCGTAGTTGACGATACGGCGAGCGATCAGACCCGCGATCTGGCGCACGAGGATGCGGTGGTCACCGCTTTCGATCCCCACCGACATCTGCTCGTTCTCCAGACTGGCCTTCTCGGTGGCCGCATGGAGGAACTTGCCGGGGTTGTAGTGCAGGTACGCCACCTTGCCGCTGACGGGATAGCGGTTGACGTGCACATTGAAGATGTTCATGAAAATCGAGATGCGGATCGCTTTCCCCCCGATGAACGCGGGTTCCTCGACCTCGGTGATCATCACGACCCTGCCATCGGCTGGCGAGATGACGTACTGATCGCCACGCGGCCCGGTGCGCTGCGGGTCGCGAAAGAAGTAGACCACCCAGAGGGTGACCACGAGAAAGGCTATGGCGAGCAGCCAGAGCGCCCATGAGCGGCGCGAGAGCGCCAGCCAGAAGGCCCCGGTGGAAATCGCGGCAGCCAGCCCGATGAAGAGCAGCCCCTCGCGTGCGATGCTCAAGCGAGCTCTCGCAGATCGAGCTCCGTCCCAGTGAGGCGGCGGTACGCATCGAGGTAGCGGGCTGTGGTGGCTCGGACGACCTCATCCGGAAGATGGGGCGGCGGAGCATCTCCGTTCCAGCGGCCCGCCTGGCGCTCACCCTCCAGGTAGTCGCGCAGTGGCTGCTTGTCGAAACTGGGCTGCGAATGGCCCGGCTCGTACGAGTCCGCCGGCCAGAATCGCGAGCTATCAGGAGTGAGTGCCTCATCCACCAGCATCACGCCCGCCTCGCCGTTGCGACCGAACTCGAACTTCGTATCGGCCACGATTATTCCGCGCCCGCTGGCGATCATGCTTCCGCGCGCGTAGATCGCCAGCGACAGGCGCTCCAGCTCCGCCGCCGGCTCCGCGCCGATCAACTGGCGTACCGTCGCGACCGTGATGTTCTCGTCGTGTCCCGCCTCCGCTTTGGTGGCCGGGCTGAAGATGGGCTGCGGCAGGCGGTCACTCTCCCGAAGGCCGGCCGGCAGCGATTCGCCAGCCAGCGTTCCATGCCGTGCGTACTCCTTCCATGCCGAGCCCGAAATATAACCTCGGACTACACACTCCACAGGGAACACGCGGGCACGTTTACAGAGCATCGCCCTGCCGGCTATCTCGTGCCGGTGGGGCTTCAGGAGCGGCACCTGAGAGATGATCTCGTCGGCGTCGGCGCTGATCATGTGGTTGCCGACGATGTCGCCCAGCTGGCGGAACCACCAGGCACTGATCTGGGTGAGCACCGCCCCCTTGTAGGGAACCGCCTCGCTCATCACCACGTCGAAGGCGCTCACCCGGTCGGTAGCCACCAGCAGGAGCCGCTCGGAATCCACCTCATAGATGTCGCGCACCTTGCCGCGCCCGAGAATGGGCAGCGGCAGCCGGCTTGTAGTCATCGGCGTCATACGCGCAGCGCCTCGCGCACACTCGGCGTCGCGCTCGACGCGGCCAGGATAGGGTCGACGACCTCGCGCAGGAAGTCATCCACCTGCTCCGGCGCCCTGCCCACGAAATCTTCGGGGCGCGCGATGTCCCGCATCTCCGAGAGCGAGAGCCCGAACGCGGGATCGGCGGCCAGCCTCTCGAGCAGATCGTTGCCCAGCCCTTCGTCCTTCACGACCCTCGCCGCCTCCATACTGTGCCGCCGGATCACCTCATGTACCTCCTGGCGGTCCGCACCAGCACGCACCGAACGCATTATCAATTTCTCCGTAGCCATGAAGGGAAGCTCATCGAGGATCCGCCGCCGGATGCGCGAGGGGTGAACCTCCAGCCCCCGCGCGATGTTTCCCTGGAGCACCAGTATGGCGTCGGCTCCGAGGAACGACTCGGGTATGATGAGCCGCCGGTTAGCACTGTCATCCAGTGTGCGCTCGAAGAACTGAACGCTGTGCGTCTGATTGGCATTCGCCTCCAGCGACAGTACGAAACGCGCGAGCGATGAGATCCGTTCGGAACGCATCGGGTTGCGCTTGTAAGCCATTGCGGACGAGCCAATCTGCTCCGACTCGAATGGCTCCTCGATCTCGCCAAATGACTGGAGCATACGAATATCAGACGCGAATTTGGCGGCACTCGCCGCCACTCCGCTCACCACTCCCAGTACCTGGGCATCCAGCTTCCTGGTGTACGTCTGCCCGGTGACCCGCAGCGTATGCTCGAACCCCAGCTTGCTCGCCACCAGACGCTCCAGTCGCTGCACCTTGTCGTGGTCGCCGTCGAACAGATCGAGAAAGCTGGCCTGTGTTCCCGTGGTCCCCTTCACACCGCGGAGGGGAAGGGTGGCGATACGGTGATCGATATCGCTCAGGTCGAGCACCAGGTCCTGCATCCATAGTGTGGCGCGCTTGCCCACCGTCGTGAGCTGCGCCGGCTGGAGGTGCGTGTATGCCAGCGTCGGCTCTGCGCGCCAACGCCGCGCGAATTCGGCCAGCGCCCCGAGCACATCCACCAATTTTGCCCGTAGCATCGACAGGCCACGCCTCATGAGGATGAGGTCGGCGTTGTCGGTGACGAAGGCGCTCGTGGCTCCGAGGTGGATGAACGGCCGCGCCAGCGGCGCCGCCTCGCCGAATGCGTGCACGTGCGCCATCACGTCGTGACGGAACCGACGCTCGAACGCCGCGGCGCTGGCGAAGTCGATGTCGGCAAGATGCTCACGCATCTGCGCCAGCCCCTCGTCAGTGATCCCCGTCACGCCGAGCTCGCGCTCAGATTCAGCAAGTGCCAGCCAGATCTGCCGCCACAGCGCGTGACGCTGCTGCGGCGACCACAGCTCCGACATCGCCCGCGAAGCGTACCGCTCGGCGAGTGGAGAAGAGTACGTCGTATGTTCGGTCATCGAATCATGAAATCCGTGGAATAGATGCGACCGCCTCGCTCGAAGTACATGCGAACGATGTCCCGGCCGGAGAGGGCGTCGAGAGCCTTGGCGACATCCTGGGCATTATTGATAGGTAGGCGATTGACCTGTACGATCACATCGCCCTTCTCGATGCCCAGGTCCTGGGAGACGCGATCGCTCACGTTGTAGATCAGCGCGCCATTGCGGCTGCGGATCCCACGCTCGGCACGGATCGCTGCTGTCACCGTCACAAGCTCGAGCTCCTTGAGGACCTGGACCTTGGGCGCGCTCACCTCCGGCAGATCGGCGACCGTGAGATTCACGGTGAACTGGCGTCCACCACGACGCACCACCAGCGGCACTTGCTGGCCCACGCGCAGCTCGAGCC
>DATCXG010000600.1:0-3469 GCA_036565945.1 Gemmatimonadaceae bacterium | reverse complement strand
GGTGGCTGGCGCATCGTGCACACGATGGGCTCGCGTATCACGAAGCTGCGCCCCGTGGGCGGTTTCTGCGCCGAGACTGCGGGCGCGATGAGCATCCTGCTGGCCACCAGCTTCGGCATCCCGGTCAGCACCACCCACACGATCACCGGCGCCATCGTTGGCGTTGGTGCCACCACCCGCCTCTCCGCCGTCCGTTGGGGCCTGGCCGGCCGTATCGTGTGGGCCTGGATCCTGACTATCCCCGCCGCCGGTACCACCGCCGCAATTGCGTGGTACATCCTGCATTCGCTGAGCTGAAAACGGGGGGCAGGGTTCATGGAACGGCAACTTCAGCCACGAAGCCATGGAGGGAACTGCTTACCTGCAGCACAGAGAACTGCGGAACTGCTTACCTGCAGCACGGAGAACTACTGAACTGCTTACCTGCAGCACGGAGAACTGCAGGAGAACGGCAAGAGAGAACTGCAAGAGAACGGCAACTGCCAACTGCCAACTGCGACTGCCAACTGCAACGGCTGAAAACCAGGAAGCTTTGGGAACTGCTGAACCACGGAGGCACGGAGACACGGAGAACAGCGAAAAGCTTTGGGAACGGCTTTACGCCTCTGGCTCCGGACGCGGCACTCGGGGCTCCTTGCCCCGTCAGGTTCCGCTCGCCTCGGGGAGAGGAGGCCAGGATGCGATCCCCAAAAACATTCGCCGTTGCCGTTGCCTTTTAGTTTGCCGTTGCAGTTCTCCGTGTCTCCGTGCCTCCGTGGTTCACGGCCGTTGTGGTTGGCAGTTGCAGTTCTCTCCTGCAGTTCTCTCTTGCCGTTCTCCTGCAGTTCTCCGTGCTGCAGGTAAAAGCAGTTCGCAGTTCCTGAGTGGTTCAAGTAGCCCCAGTCCCACCGTGTTTGATTGAACGGCCTTCGGCCAGGTAGACGGCGTCTTCGGCGATGTTGGTGGCGAGGTCGGCGACGCGCTCGATGTTGCGGCTCACCAGCAGGAACTCGAGGGCGACGGTGATGGTGGAGGGGTCCTCGCGCATGCGGGTGATCAGCTTGCGGAAGAACGAGCCGTAGATGGCGTCGACAGCGTCGTCGCGGAGACAGACGTCGCGGCCCAGGGGGCCATCGGCCCGCACGAAGGCGTCGAGTGCATCGCCCAGCATCCCGCGGGCGCTGCGCGCCATGTCCTCGATCTCCGGGTGGGACACGATGACGGCCTTCTCCTGGACGACCCGGAGCGTGGACTGCGCTATGTTGACGGCGTGGTCGCCCACGCGCTCGAGGTCGCTCGAGATCTTGATCACACTTATCACGAAGCGGAGATCGCGGGCCATGGGCTGCTGGAGGGCCAGTAGCGAGATGGCCAACTGCTCGATCTCGAGCTCGAGCGCATTCAGGTAGTGCTCGCGCGTGAGCACAGCATCGGCCTTGGCCTCGTCGCGCTGGAGAAACGCGTCGACCGCGAGGTGGATCGATGCCTCCGCCTGATGCGACATCTCCAGCAGATGCTGGGTGAGATGCTCGAGCTGGTCGTGAAAGTGTCGGGATCCGGTTGCTGGATGGCTGCTCATCCGAACCTCCCGGTGAGATATGCTTCGGTGCGTGGGTCTCGCGGAGTGGTGAAGATAGTCTGGGTATCCCCAGCCTCTACCAGGCGGCCCAGATAGAAGAACGCTGTCGTGTCGGAAACTCGTGCTGCCTGCTGCATATTGTGGGTCACGATGACGATGGTCAATTCCCGCTTCAGTTCGTGGAGCAACTCCTCGATGCGCTGGGTGGCGACGGGATCGAGCGCGCTGGCTGGCTCGTCGAGCAGGAGTACCTCCGGGTCGTTGGCCAGCGCTCTCGCGATGCACAGGCGCTGCTGCTGGCCACCGGAGAGCGCCAGTGCACTGGCGTGCAGGTTGCCCTTCACCTCGTCCCAGAGAGCGGCGCGGCGCAGGGATGTCTCGACTATCCCGTCCAGCTCGTCGCGTCTGGATACGCCGTTGATCCGGGGGCCGAAGGCGATGTTGGCATAGATGGACTTGGGAAACGGGTTCGAGCGCTGGAATACCATCCCCACACGCTGGCGCAGCGCGACGGCGTCGGCCCCACTGGCGTGGATGTCTTCACCGTCGAGCCGGACGACCCCCGTGTGGCGCGTGCCCGGTATGGTATCGTTGAGGCGATTGATGGAGCGGAGCAACGTGGACTTGCCGCATCCGGATGGTCCGATGAAGGCGGTGATGGCGCGCGGCGCCAGCCGCAGGTCGACGTCGTACAGGGCCTGTACCTCACTGTACCAGAAGGAGAAATCCCGTATCTCTATCTCCCCTGTCTGCTCTCCCGGCAAGGTTTCGCCCAGCGGGGGCGAGCCGAGCGAGGTGCGTGTCCAGAGCGGCATGTGTAGCGGATTGGCTTGAGGGGTCATCCGAACCGTCCAGTGATGTAGGCCTCGGTGCGTTCCTGGGTGGGTGAGGTGAAGAGCGTGTCCGTCGCCGCCATCTCGATGAGCTGGCCGGCCAGCAAGAACGCGGTGCGGTCGGAGACGCGGGCTGCCTGCTGCATGTTGTGCGTGACGATCACGATGGTCACCTCGCGCCGGAGATCGTGCACCAGCTCTTCGATACGCTGGGTGCTGATGGGATCGAGCGATGCCGTGGGCTCATCGAGCAGGAGCACTTCCGGGCTCGTCGCGAGTGCACGTGCGATGCAGAGGCGTTGCTGCTGCCCTCCGGAGAGGGCCATGGCGCTCTCACGAAGCCGGTCCTTGACCTCATCCCATAGCGCGGCGCGCGAGAGAGCACGCTCCACGATATCGCCGATCTCGCCGTGTGAGAATCGATGATCCATCACGTGGAGGCCCGCGGCGACGTTATCACGAATCGACATCGTCGGGAATGGGGTGGGTCGCTGGAACACCATCCCCACTCGCTTACGCACGGCGATGGGGCTCACGCCCGGAGCGTAGATGTCGCGTTCGTCGAGAAGTACCCGGCCGCTCACTCGCGCAGTGGGAACGGTCTCGTGCATCCGGTTGAGGCATCGCAGAAAGGTGGACTTGCCGCAGCCGGAGGGGCCGATGATGGCCGTCACCTGCCGATCGATTATCGGCAGGGAGATGTCGCGCACGGCGTGCGTGCGACCGAAGTAGGCATTGAGCCCCTCGACCGTGATGCGATCGTTGTCCTCAGCCACCGCTCGATCCTCCGAACCGGCCGCGTGTCGCGAGGCGCGCAACGAGGCTGATGACGAGGATGATGGCGATGAGAACGAGGGCGCCTGCCCAGGCGAGGCGATGCCACTCGTCATAGGGGCTGATGGCATAGGTGAAGACCTGAAGAGGAAGCGCGGATATGGGTTGATTGAGCGCAGTGGACCAGTACTGGTTGCCGAACGCCGTGAAGAGCAGCGGCGCGGTCTCTCCGGCTACGCGCGCGAGCGCTATGAGCACGCCGGTCACCACGCCGGCTCGCGCTGTGCGGAACACGATGGCGAGC
>DATCXG010000565.1:0-20722 GCA_036565945.1 Gemmatimonadaceae bacterium | reverse complement strand
CCGCTGGCGGAGCTCCGGCGAAGCCGCGAGCTCGCTCAAGCGGGTAGCGATGGCTTCGATATCATCCTGCGGCACCACGAACCCGGTCTCGCCATGCTGCACGAGCACACCGGCGTCGCCTGCCGGTGTCGTCACCACCGGCAGTCTGGCAGCCATGGCCTCGAGCAGAACGTTGGGGAACCCCTCGTGCTCCGACGTGAGCAGGTAGATGTGAGCGTGACCGAGAAGTGCGGGGATGTCGTTCCTGCTCCCCACGAACGAGATACCGTTCGGAAGCAGCCCGAGCTCATGAGCCAACGCTTCCAGTCTTCCACGCTCGACACCATCGCCGGCCAGCACTCCCTGCACCGCCGATCCCCGCTCGCGTGCCAGTGCGAGCGCGCGCAGAAAGCGGTCGAACCGCTTGGCGGGTATGAGGGAACCAACTCCGACCACTACGGGCGCCGAGCCTTCCGGACCCTCCGATTCTCCCTCCGCGGCAAGCTCGTCGAAGATTTCCAGATCGATGGCGTTGGGCAGAACGTGAATGGATTCCGGGCAGATGCCCAGCGCCACGGCGTTCCGCCGAGCGGCGTGGGAGTTCACGACCAGCGCGGATGGCACCCGCAGCAGCCAGCGCCCCCAGCGTCCATTCGACTGGAGCTCGTGTACGATGTCGCTTCGTGCCGTCCCTATGCCCACGGCTCCGCAGAGAGGTGCCGCGAGCCCCACATAAAGGTTGGTGTAGAAGTGCGCCGCCTGCAGAATGTGGGGACGGAAGTCGCGGAGCGCGGCAGCTACGGCTGCTGTGCGAAGCAGCGGGCTTCCGAATCGTCCGACCCATATCGGATCTACGCCAATCGCTCGCAGCTCCGGCTCGAAAAACTCACCGCGTGTGAGCGAAAGGACGCGCACGTCGGCGCCGCCCTTTAGCAACGCCTCGGCGAGATATACGAGCTGCTTCTCGGCGCCCCCTCGCGCGAGAGTGCCTGCCAGGATGGCAACACGCTGGCGTGGCCACGAGGCATGGGCGTGTCGTATCACTGTTCGTCGGGATCGGCGTCCAGGTCATCGTTTCCGGGGAAATGCTGCTCCCGCTCCGGCACGCGACCGTACATGGCTATCACCATCCGATCGCGTTGCAGGAACGCGGTTGCACCGGCTACCAGGAACCAGACCCCTTTGTTCTGGAACTCCGTAGAGAGTAGCGCCGCCGCAGTGGCGACGGAGGTGAGCATGCCGAGCCGCCAGAGCGCCCAGTCGCGCTGCCGCAGGGCGACCACACCGAACGAGGAGATGTATATGATGAGCAGGACCAGCCCGGGCACTCCATTCTCGACCATGGTCTTCACCCACCCGGAGTGCGCGGCCTTCTCCTCGCCGCGTCCGTACCTCAGCCCGTAGTGGTGTCCCAAACGCGACCAGGCCGTCGGGAATCCTCCGGTGCCCACACCAAATGGGTGGTCCTGGAAGATGTACCACCCACCGATGGCCAGGTCGGATCGCCCGCTCGTGCGGCTGCCGATGGAGTAATTGCCGACCATGGCGTGCTCCGTCGTGAAGAGCTTGGTCAGCCGATGGATGGCACGGTCCTGCAAATCGCCGAAGTGGGCAGCTGCCGCGAACGTGATCACGCCAGCCACCAGAAAGGCCATCGTGCGCTGGCGCATCCCGCGCAACCCCACGAGCAGGACAACGAAGCAGCAGATGCCGATGAGCAGCACGCCGCGGCTGCCGCTCAGAAAAATCCACGCCAGATTGACGGCCGCCAGAGCCAGGAGTGTGGGCTGGCCGCGTTTCAGCCGCGCAACACGCGGGAAGCCGAGCAGCACGGCCACCAGCGCGGTGAGGGGGAAGCCGGCCCACGCGTTCTCGTTGATGCTGGGCAGGTTGGCCTTCTGAAGAAAGTACACCAGCCCGCCGAGTGCGCCCATCAAGCCTCCGCTCACGCTCAACCAGAACCACATCCGGCCATCCTCGCCCGCGCGCACGAAGTAGATGAGAATTCCGAACACGGAAAGGATGCCGAGGACATTCTGCGTTCCGTTAGTGATGTCGGGACTCACGATCACCTCGAGCAGCAGGAGCGCGATGAGGGCGGCAAGCGACACACTATGGGGATCGCGCAGTCGCACGAGGAACGGCAGATACAGCAGCATCATGAGCACGAGCCAGTAGTTCAGCGTGTTCCAGCGCAGGAACGTGCCGCCCACTATGTAAACGCGCGCCGGAGCATCGAGGATGCAGAGAACCATGATCCCGAACAGCCCGAACACGGGGTAGCGCAGCCCCACGACGAGCGTGGCGAAACCCACGAGGGTGAGGAGCAGCAGCGACGTCTGAAATCCGACCACCACGCCCGCCGCCCACACCAACGCCACCAGCCCGGCGGCCAGCGGTCCCCACCATCCCGCGCGGGATGTCTCCGCGTCGAAGGCAATCGCATCCGGATGCATGCGCGTGTACTGCGGCGCCCCTCCGACCATGCCTGTCATGAGTCAAGCCTGCCGTTGACGACGGTCCAATTCCATTGGCGGGTACATTGACGTCCTATCTCCTGCGCCCACGCCTCCAGAGTTTTCCCCTCCACGTATGCGCGGCAAGACCGCCGCAGCGCCGGCCAATCCACCGGGCCCGAGAGAATGCGGCACAATGCATCCCTGAGAGCGACAGCATCTCCGGGCGGAACCAGCCAGCCACGCCTCTCCTCCCTGCCGATCACGCTGCTCGCCGCGCCCACATCCGAGGCCAGAACCGGCAGGCCGTGCGCCATGGCATCGAGCCACGCCTTGCTGAACCCCTCGGTGAGGGAAGGTTGCACGCACAGATCCATTTGCGAAAGCTCCGCCGAGAGTGTGTCGCGGTCGAGCTGGCCAAGAAAACAGATCAGATGGGTAATTCCCAGCTCCTCCGCGAGTGCCTCGAGCTCGGCGCGCTGCGGCCCGTCGCCGGCAAGAACGAGGCGGGGCGGCGGCGTGAAGCCGTCGCGCACGAGCGATGCGAGCGAACGGAGCAGCGTGCTCACTCCCTTCTCCGGCGAGAGGCGCCCGATGTATACCAGTCGCGCGGGCGACGAGAGCCCGCGATCCAGACATGGGCTCGCGCGTTCCAGCTCCTCGGCAGCAAGTGCCGTCGAGAATATCCAGCTGACTCCCCGCGCCGGCGCGGCTGTACCGCTGCCCGTGGCCAGCATCACGTTCCGGCCGCCCGCGAACCGTCGCATGCACCTCTTCGTGAAGCGATCCATCGCGGTGGTCCGGTCGTTGGCAGGCCACGAGCCTCCATATCTGACGATCGTGCGCTTTCGCATCAATAGCGACAGCATCAGCGCCAGCAGCGGGATGTCACCCGGAAGCGGCACGTGAACCACGTCAGCTCCCATGATGCCTCCGCCGATCTTCCACAGGTAGTAGGGGAGCCGCGACGCCACCGAAAGCTTGCGCCGCGCGTCCCGGCCGTGCGGCGCCCTGAGCGGTATGACGCGCGCCTGCGACGGGAGGGGAATCCCGCCGTCACCGGACCGCTCCGTTTCGCGGACGACCACGAGCACCATCTCGTCGAACAACGAGCCGATCGCGCTCATCTGGAGCGGGAATCCGCCGGACGACATCCACCGCCCCGCGTCATCCTGCCAGCACGGCTTGAACGACACGGCGCACACACGCAGCCCCCGCCTGGATCGAGACATCATTGCCGCCGCGGCTCGGCCACGATGGTCCACATGAGGTACCGCTGGAGCCAGCCGGGAAGCGAGTCGCGCTCGAGGCGCACCAGGCACGCCTTCTGATACCGGTACAGCAGCGCCGGCGGCAATGGGGGAACGAGCCCCCAGTTCGACACGCCAATGAACGCGTGCGGCCACATGTAGGTGGGAGACACCGGCGAGCGGAAGCCCGCCGTCTCCAGCGAGGCAGCGAGAGCACGCTGGGCGATGAAGAGGTCCTTGGCCGGGCTCGCACGACCGAACAACCAGCGGAGCGATCCCCAGATCGCGCGCTCCACACGAAGCGCGACGCACTGCGGGTTCGGCGTAGTGAGGAACAGCCGCCCACCGGGGCGCAGCACCCTGTGGACCTCGCGGAGGAGCGCTTCCTTTTCGATCACATGCTCGAGCACTTCCACCATGACGACCAGGTCGAAGCTCGCCGAGCCGAACGGCAACTCACGACCCGCGTACGCGCTGAACGTGCAATTGGGGAGCGCGAGCGCCCGCGCCTGTGCAACGGCATCGCCCGATACATCCACACCTTCCACCAGAGTGCGGCGCGCCTTCTCGGGATGGAGCGAATGGAAGAGCGCCTCGATGGATCCGCGGTTGCATCCCACGTCGAGCACGTCGCGCACCGCGGGGTCGCTCATGAGTGTGGCTGCGCGCTCGTACTTGCGCCACGTGCCCAGTCCGCCAACGGTGTTCCGATCGGGAAGCAGCCGCCGTCCGCGGCCGATCTCCGCATCGAAGTACTCGCGTACCGTGTCCACCGTGACGTTGGACATCAGTTCCTCTCGGGGTGAATCAGGTCGCGGGGCAGCGCGCAGCGAATGCGGCCTTCGCGCCGCCATTCAGCGACGTATCTCAGAGTTCGCTCCAGTGCGCATATCGACTGCGCGCTCTCCTTCATCCGCACCGAGTGCGGATGGCCGTAGAGCACCCAGATACCTCCGTCTTCATCGGATTCGATGGCGTGCCGTATCTCCGGGCCAAAACCACCCGGCGTGTTGAGGCGCACGCACGTGATACCGTGAATGGTCTCCAGAGCGCTCCCCGTTAGCTGGTGCCTGCCGGCCAGCGCGGCGAGCCGCATCGCAAGCGGCTGGTACGCCACGCGGCAGAAGCGATACCCGGTCTCCCGCAGCGCGGTACACAGGCGGCCGATATCCGTGCGATGCCGCCTGACAGCGCGCCTTTCGGACAGACTGATCGATCCCCGCCGCGCCAGGTCGAACGGCTGGTTGAAGGGAGGGACGAAGGTCGCGACCTCGGCACCGATGCACTGCTCCAGGGCGTCCTTGCTGGTCCGCAGCGTCTCGCGCAGCTTCTCGCCTCCGAGCGCGGGGAGCCACTCGTGGCGGAAGGAGTGACTCGCCACCTCGTGCCCCTCCTCGTGGATGCGGCGGACCTGCATGGGATCGTGGTACGGACGCTCTCCCGGGAGCGCCGCCGCTCCCACTACCGCGAAGCACGCGGGAATCCCGTGCCTCGCGTGCGCTTCGAGCACCAGGTCGGTGTTGGGAAACTCGAGGGCTCCCCAATCGGGAGTACGAGTCGGGTTTCGCGAGCGGTCCGCGCCCCACTGAGTATCGTAGTCCCAGAAAAAAAGCACCTGGGCGACCAACCGCTTCCGGCTCCCTCTCATGAGACGCCCGACGCGATAGGGGCAGCCGCGGAAGACGGCTCGGGCAGCGCGCCCGGCGACGTGGGTATGTCACGCCAGTGCCGCACGGTGCGATAGACACCGACGCATGCCCCGGAGAGGCGCTCCCACCGATCACGATCCATGGGCCGGGCCACCAGGCCGGTCCAAGCCCGCGCTATCTCCAGCGATGCCACTCGCACCCAGGCGGCCGGATAGGCGCGTCGATCAGACGCGATCCAGCGCATGGTGTGCGCACGCCCCCAGGTGCCAGTGAGCCCGAGAAGCCAACCGCGGCCAGCGTACGGCGTCGGCACTCCAGAAACGGTGCGCGGGTGCAGGGCGAGAGGCTGCGTGATGAGATAGAGGGGACCGAACTCCCGGGCGCGGCTGCTCAGCACTGCATCCTCGCCACGTCCGATGCCCTGTTCGTAGAGGCGCACGAGCGCGTCGAGACGGCCGATGCGCTCGAGCGTGCTCCGCGGGAACGACATCGCGCCGCCCCAGAGCAGGTCCACTTCTACCGGTTCCGGCGCGAGCAGGCCGGTAACCGAAACGGCGAGGCCGCCCGGCGACACCCGCGCCGCGCGCACTCCCGAGATCCCGAGCCAACGCTCCCTGAGGGTCCGCGCTCTTCTCGTCGGCTGCGTTCCATCGTCCCAGGTCATTATGAATCCGACGCCGCCAGGACGCTGCCCGGAGCCCGACCGTGGATGTAGATGCGCTTCCTCGAGCACCCCGAGCGCGTCGGGCGCGAGCTTTACGTCATCATCGAGAAAGAGCACGATGTCGCCCCGGGAATGCGCGAACGCCCACCAGCGTTGCCATGGCAGTGCCCTGCGCTCCGCTGGAACATGCCTGATGGGAATCGCCGTCACGCCAGCCGCGAAGTCGCGCACTGCTTCTGCGCTCGCAGGCGAGGTGGACGAGTCGCTCACCACGATCTCTTCGGGGAGGCGGTGCTGGCGGGCGAGCGCCTCGAGAGTCCCGCGCAGGAGATCCGCACGCTCGTGCGTCGCTATGCAGACGCTAATCGATGGCATACGCTCGCGAGACCGCAGCCGCGGAACGGTGAAAGTCGCGCACGGTGCGCTCGAAGAACTCCTCGTTCTTCCGGACGATCCTGTCCAGCGCGAACTCTTCGAGCACCCGACGCCGTCCCGTAGCAGCGAGTGCGGCCGCACGCCCGCCATCGCTCAGCAGGGCGAGAACGGCAGCGGCGATCTCGTCGGGCCGTTGGGGATCGACGAGCAGCCCATCCACGCCATCCCGAACGACCTCGGGTCCGCAGCTCAGCTTCGTGTAGATGGTGGGGCAGCCACAACCCACCGCTTCGGCCGGGCCCAGCCCGAACGTCTCGGTGAACGAAGGAAACACTGCCGCGCGGGCACCCTGGAGCGCCTGCATGAGCCGCTGACGCGTGACATGGCCATGGAACTCGACGCTTCCGCGCAATGCATCCGGAAGCCGTCCGATGAGATAGTCGCGCATCGAAGTCCCGTCGCTCCGCCGCTGATCCTTTCCGTACACTTCGAGTCGCGCCGTGGGATGCCCCTCCTTGATCGCGGGCCAGGCATCGATGATGGAGACGATGCCCTTCTTGACCGTGAGGGTACCCGTGAACACGACCCTGTCGGGATCGCGCTCCTCGAACGACGGCACCTGCGCTGGCGCGTCCACGGGATAGTACAATACGGCGTCCGCGCCGCGGGGAAGGTCGAGGACGCGCTGTGTGACCCGTGCGGCGTGCTCGCTCACCGCCACCCATGCATCGGCGCGCCGATAAGACCACTTCTCCAGTCGGTTGCTGACGGTGGTGACCTGCCGGCCAAGCTCGTGGGCGAAGTACGTGGCGCTCCCGTGCGCGCGTTGCACGAGCGGGACCGGCACTCTGGGCCAACCCGCGAACCAGCCGGCGAAATCGGGCGCTTCCACCAGGTCTATCTCGCCAGCCGCCACCCAGCCACGAATCATCCGGTATTGCGCGTGCCGGTCGACGATCCATTCGAGATGCCGCTTCCTGGATTTCAGGCGCCAGATGCGAACGCCCTCGTCCTCCTGGACCCCGGGCGATGCATCCGTGTGATTGTACACGCCCACCACCCGCACCTCGTGGCCCGCGCGCGCCAGTGCGCGCGTGATGATGTGAATGAAGGTGCCCATTCCGCCGTGCGGCGTGGGAGGATACTCCGGGCAGATGAAGCAGATCTTCACGAGGAACTACTCCCCGGAGCCGGAAGGCACCGCGCCAGCGAGCCACGTGCGCGCGCGGAGCGTAGCTCGTTGCCGCGCGAATCGCCCCTCCCTGCGCATGGTCAGCATGATGCGTTGCCGGGGACGGCAGTGCGCTCCAAAGCCGACTGCGCCGGGGACTCCATCCATCGCGTACTGGAGGCTGCAATACCCCATGCCGAGCGTATCGCGGAAACGCCACCGGCCACGCTCCTCGGGAAGGAGCGCGCTGCAGATCATCCCGATGGTGGCCAGGCGAAACCATGTCGTCCAGGTCACCGATTGGTCGGCGGGAGTGCAGTGGCCGTACAACCGGTGCGGCGAGACGTAGCTGTCGCTGAAGCCATTGTCCGGATTCTGTACCTGCAGGAGCTCTACCAGGTAGCGCTCCAGAATGGAATCGACCTCCGCGAGCCGATGACCATAGCGCCGGAAGTGGACGAGGATATCCACCACGTCGATGTCTATGCAGGCCGATCTCACCCCCATGTAACCCAAACGGAGGCAGCTCTCCACGATGCGATCGGCGAGCGGGACATCGCGCCCGAGGTAGTAGTAGAGGTGGTAGACGTGCGCGGCACCGGCCATCGCCTGCAGCAGCGCTCCCCAGTCATCGGCCGGGTCCACGTGCCAGAAGCCCGTTCGCCGATGCTGATGAGCGTCGTGCCAGTCGGCCATCTCGATCAGTCGCTCCCGCGCGGCCCCGTCGCCGTCATCGGCGAGCATCGCGAGGAACGACGCCACGTTCACGATCTTGTTTCCCTCGGTCCATGGCCGCCGCCAGTCGCGTGCGGCGAGCCAGCTCTCGAGGTACGGCCCGTCGGTGAACGGCACCGCGAAACTCAGCGGGTATCGCGGAGGCTCCCCGATGGCACGCAGCGCGCCGAGCGCGTAATTCGAGCAGTGAAACGCGAGATACTCGTCATCGTGCCCCGTGCGTGCCTCCTCCGGGATTCCCGGGAGCATGAACGTTCCGTCGTCCCGTTGGAATCCGTTCAGAGCGTTGGCGATCCGGCATCTCTGGTCGGGCGTGAATCGCGTGTCGATGCCGATGGCGAGCGACGCCATGGCACCGGCCCACGTTCCGTACAACAGGTGTCCCGGGTGCGTACCCGGGTCGTGTGCGGGGCTGTGCCGCCAGTATAACGCGTCGCTCGTCTCCACTCTCTGCGCGTCGAGGTACGCAGCCGCGCGCGTTCGACACCGCTCGACAGCGGCCAGAATCTCTTTGGTCGTCATGTCGGTGACCGGATGGCGGCGGTGGCGGAATGGCGAGCGCTCGCGGGCTCCGATGGCTGCAACACGCTGTCGAAGCCACGATAGAGCTCCTCGATCATCTCCGGAGTCAGCTCACGCCGCAGAGCGGACGGTCGATTCGCTCGTTCCGCCGACCGCTTCCAGAACTCCCGCTTCCAGAAACGCAGCGGTGCATCGGCGGGCAATCCCAACAGACGCCTCAGCCGATTGGCCGGGTGTCGCTCCACGGTTCGTTGCCAGCTGGCGCGAGCAGCGCCGGCGGCCGCACGGATCTCCGCCTGTCGCTCCGCCGTGTGGCGGGGAACTGCGAGGAGCTGGTCGATCTCTTCGGCACAGCGCTCGCTCGCCCTGCCATCGATGCGATGGTACACGCCGGACAGGAAGGCGTCTCGTGCACACTGCTGGTCGTCCGGCACGGCAGCGTGCGGCTCGCGGAGGCAACGGCTCAGAAGCCGCTCCATCTCGTCGAGCTCGGTCACCGTGTGATTTCCCTCCAGGTACTCGCGCGGCGGCGGCACCAGGTAATGTCCGATCATGACTTCGATCACGGGCTTACCCAGCATCCACGCTTCCGTAGCCGTGGTGGAGCACTGCGTGAGCAGGACATCGCAGTGAAGGAGTACGTCACGGATGCGCTCGTCCCCACACACATGGATGTTGGGCCTGCCCTCGGCCAGCACCCGGTACGGACCCGGGAGCTCGCTCGGATGCAGCTTGATGAGGAAGCTCCACTCCGGGTGTCGCTCCGCGAGGATGCTGACGGCGCTCGAGATCTCCCTGAATGCAGTCCCCTCATCCTCGAGCTGCCCGCGGATTTCGTTCTCGGGCACTCCGGTGGCCACTGCACCAGCGATCGTCGAAGCCAGATCCTTCGTTCGCCTGTGGAAGGTATTGGTGGACCAGACCACGAGAGGAGCGTCGGTGGCATCTACGCCTATCCGGCGCAGGAACGAGTCTTTCCCCTCGCAAAGCGAGAGGAATGGTTCGCTGTACGCGTCGAAGCGCGGCGCGCCAACCACGCGCACCTGCTCGTCCGTCAGTCTCGTACGCTTCCGCAGTATGTCGCGACCGTGGCTCCCCCAGGTGAAACAGCGATCCAGGAGCTCTTCCCCGCGCACCAGTCCACCCGCGCGGCGCGCTTCGGTCGCGAGCCCGTCCTGGTGGAAGCCGACGGTCGGCAGCAATACCACCTTCATCCCGAGCTGCCTGGCCCGACGGACCAGCGGCACTTTCGTATCGATCCGGTCCAGCACGAGCACGTCGGGCGCGTAGCGGAGCGTCCTCTCATCGACTTGCGACAGCATGCACAGCTCGACGTCGTGCCCGTAGCGCGCCTGGAGATGGTATGCGATGAGCGCGTGCCCCTCCAGGTCGCGCAGCAGGTTCGGCACCGCTATCAGAACCCGGCACCGCTGGTCGGTGATGGTAGATGCCGCTAGCACGCCGTCCCTTCGCGATCCGGGATGGCGAGTCCACGATCTATCGATTGCATTGCCCCTTTCGCTGAGCATACCGGCTCACATGTACCCGTCCCGGCGGAGGGTCTCGAGCCCGCCGCCATCTTCCTTGTCCTGTGCTCGCCCCGAGCGCTCCGCGATGTGGGAGAACTTGCCCGTCCTGAGCTCGACGATGATCTCACTCACGTCTCGTGCATTCGACTCCACGCGCCTGGTGCACGGCCCGCAGCCGAGCGAACGGTAGCGCATCCCATCGCCGTGATCGTAGTAGAGGGATACCGTGGGGATCTGCTCGCGCCCTATGTATTCCCAGATGTTCAGCTCGGTCCAATCGAGTAGCGGATGGATGCGCACGTGCGTACCCGGAGCGAACTCCGTCTTGTACTGGTTCCAGAACTCCGGCGGCTGATCCTCCACCTCCCACTGGTTCTCGTTCGTGCGTGGCGAGAAGTAACGCTCCTTGGAGCGGCTTCCCTCCTCATCGGCACGCGCGCCGACGATGACGCCCGTGAACGGCTCCGTATTCTTGTCGAGCTCGTAGCTCCTGGTGGCATGGTTGAAGCGGTAGCGTGGCCCCTCCCCGCTGAGCGTGCGTGCGAGAGCTTCGGTCTTCAGCAGGCGACAGCAGGTGATCCGGTCCACGGCACCATCGGGGAAGGTGCGCTTCTCGGCCAACGCCGCCTCGTTCTGGCCGTAGATGAGATTCAGATTCCACTCCGCTGCGAGACGGTCGCGGTACGCGATCATCTCCGGGATCTTGAACGACGTGTCGATGTGGACGAGCGGGAACGGGACATGGCCGAAGAACGCCTTGCGGGCCAGCCACAGCATCACCGTGCTGTCCTTGCCGATCGACCAGAGCATTGCCAGTTGCCGGAAGTTGCTGTACGCCTCCCGGAGAATGTGCACGCTTCTGTTTTCGAGTTGATCGAGATGGTCCATGAGACATCCAGGGAATGAGACGACTAGAAGTAGCTGCGTAGGCGCTCGATCACCTTCCCCCCCGCCTCGTCCACCGTCAGGAACCGTGTGTCGAGCCTGAGCTCGGGGCACTCCGGCGCCTCGTATGGATCGCTGATTCCAGTGAAGTTGCTGATCTCGCCGAGGCGAGCTTTCCGGTAGAGCCCCTTGACGTCCCGGCGCTCGCACTCCTGCAGCGGGGTCGATACGTGGACCTCGATGAAGCTCTTGCAGAGTCCGCGCACGAACTGGCGCGAATCCGCATATGGCGAGATGAACGAAGCGATTACGAAAACGCCGTTCTGCTCGAGCTTGCTCGCGAGGTAGCCGACGCGCCGGACGTGCTGGTCGCGCTCCTCCTTGCTGAAGCCCGTGTTGGGAAAGAGGTCTCTGATGGAATCACCATCCAGGTATTCCACCCGGACGTCGCGGCGTTTGAGTTCATCGTATACCCACCGCGAGATCGTCGTCTTCCCGGAACCCGAAAGCCCCGTGAACCAGACGACGGCCGGGCGGGATTCTCGCCTGCCGAGCTTCACCCGGTCCCAGATCCGCTCGTGCAGCCAGAACAGAGCGATCTTGGCGAAGAACTCGAGCGCGCCCACGGTGAGCGCGATGCCAACGCGACCCGTGAACACCCAGACCAGCACCGAGGTGGCGAGAGTGCCGAGCAGGCGCCAAGACAGTGCCTTCGCTACCGAGCGTCCGTTGCTCTCGCGATACATCAATCAGGGCCCGTACTGGTGGTCGTGAAAGTCCACGGGCGGCCGATCACGAAGCTCTCGTTACGTAGATCGGGCTTGTTGTACGAAAGAGGAGATGGATTCGGGCCGCCGCGTCCCGCGTTACGATAGATGCAGTCGCCCGCTGCCACATCCCACTCCATCGTCGGGCCCAGCCTCGGGTACAGGTCGGCGGTGCCCTCGGCCACCCAGCAGAACTTGAGGGAGCTGCCCGCCGCGACCCGCGTTCCCACGCGGATGGTCCCGAGGAAGGCCTCCAGCTCGGGCGACGGATGCGAACGGCTCTCCACCACGGTGCACGTCGCGCCAGGCATCGCGTCGCTGGAAAAGATCCGAACCGGCGAAGCGGCACTGTCCTCGCGCCACGATCCGGTGCCGCGCTGGGCGAAGTAGAGCACGTCGAGAGCCGGCGCGAGGATGACCCCCAGCACCGGTTCGCCCCGTTCGACCAGCGCGATGTTCACCGTGAACTCTCCGTTACGGGAGATGAACTCCTTGGTGCCATCCAGCGGATCCACGAGCCAGAAGGTGGTCCAGTCCCTCCGTTCGGCGTACGAGGGGATCTTTCCCTCCTCGGAGATCACGGGTATGGTGTCGTCGAGCGATCCCAGCCCCTGGACGATTATGCGGTGGGCATCCCTGTCGGCGGCGGTGATGGGACTCATGTCTGCCTTCGCCCCCACGTCGATAGGTGCGGCCGAGTCGCCGTAGTAGCGCATGATCGCGGCTCCGGCTTCTCGCGCGATGGCGCGCACATCGGAGAGCAGCGGCGTCCCGTCTACCATGGGCGGAAGATGATGCCCCGCTCCTGCAGGTGCTCCTTGATCCGAGCGGGAGCGTTCGCCTCGGGTGCGGCGTCGGGGATGTGGAAGTCGTAAGCCAGATCGGTCGTCACGCGGTCTCCCACCCAGATCGTCTCGATGTGACCGGGATCGACGGCTTCGCTGATGATCGCCAGATCCTCGCTCGTCAGCTCCGCCGCGCTGACGATGAGGATCACTCCGGCGTCCAGCATGATGTTGGCTACTTCCGCCAGACGCCGCATGTGCTCCATCCGATTCTCATGCTTTCGCTCGATGTCAGCGTCCACGCCGTAGAGCACGTTCCCGATGCCCAGGAAGTAGACCAGCTTTCCATCGGCGAAGAGCAGCGCCTCGACCTCCTTGGCGATCCCCTTCCGGTCGGTCTCGGGCTCGCCCGTGATCAGGAGCAGCATCGCGCGCTGGCTGTAGCGCTCCGCGCGCCGCTCGGCCGCGATCACGCCGCGCTCCCACTTGGAGTTTCTGAGCTGGACCTTCTGCCGCACCCAGCTCTGCTTGTCGGTGAGCGCCTCGCGCACGATCCCGCCGCCGCGGATCTCGTACTCGTCCACCACCACGAAGCGGCTGGTGGCCGCTATCTCCTCGGAGAGGTCGAAGGCGATGGCCCTGTTCAGCTTGAGCACGCATTCGGCGACGTCGTGGCGCTGAACGCAGCTCTGCTCCTCGGTGGCAGACAGCGTAGAAGCATCCATGACCCGGACGATGCTCTCGAGGCGCATCGGGACGCGCGCCGCGCCCAGCTTGAGCGTGTACTCCTTCTTCATGACGAGTGGGCTGCGCGCCAGCCAGAAGAGGTTGACACGCAGTCTCGTCGTCACCTTGGGAGCGGGCTCCGAGGCGCGAGTCGCCATCTCGCCGCGGGCAACGTAGATCTGCTCCTCGAGCGTGAACCCCGTCGCCATGCCGGCCGACGCCTCTGCCTGCGGGGGCCGCCGAAACGCCTCTATGCTCCTGACCCGGCTCTTTTTCCCCGACGGGTAGAACACGACGTCGTCGCCTACCTGCAGCCTGCCCGTCTCCACGGTGCCGGCCACGATTCTCCGGTCGTCGTTCTGGCCGGTGAACTTGTAGACACCCTGCACGCTCATGCGGAATGGCTGGTCCACCGGGGGCGGTCCCGGCTGGAACTCGTCCAGCGCACCGAGCACGGTGCTGCCGCAATACCAGCTCATCATCGACGATCGTCGGGCAATGTTGTCGCCATCGCGGCCGCTCACCGGAATGAAGCACGAGGGCCGGATGCCCACCTGATCCAGAAACTCGCCGTACTCCAGCACGATGTCGTCGAATATCCCCTGCTGGCAGCCAACGAGGTCCATCTTGTTGACCAGGACGGCGCACTGATCGATGCCCAGCATGGACAACATGTAGCCGTGTCGGCGGGAGTTCTCCTGTACACCTTCCTTCGCATCGATCACGAGGAGCGCGGCCTCCGCGCGCGACGCGCCGGTCACCATGTTCTTCAGGAACTCCACATGTCCGGGCGCATCGATTATCAGATAGTCGCGCTTCGGCGTCTTGAAGAAGACCCGCGCCGCGTCGATCGTGATCCCCTGCGCCTGCTCGTCCTTCAACGCATCGAGGAGAAAGGCGTACTCGAACGGCCTTCCGGTGCGCGCGCAGAGCGTCCGGACCTGTTCCAGCTTCCCGTCGGGGAGCGAGTGGCTGTCGGCGAGCAGACGACCGATGATCGTGCTCTTGCCGTGATCGACATGACCCGCGATCACGATGCTCATCCGCTCGCGGCTGTCAGCCGTCGGCACGACTCGCTGCGGGCTCGAGTACCTTCCACCCTGGCAGGGCACGGCCAAGCATCCTTTCGAGCGCATCGACGGACGCGGCATAGTCTCGCGAGAGTCGCGTGCGGATCGACTCGGGCATCGACTTGCCCCGGGCCGGCGTACGGAAGGGCAGGTACGCGACATTCTTGAAACGCTGCCGCCGCTCCGCGCTCTTCAACAGACGACGCGATGCGCCGTCCACGGCGCGGTTGTAGATATTGGCCACCGGCTTGATCACTGGCGATCTGGCCCACTCACGGGGGAGCATCGCTCGCGACTCGTTGTGCCGGGTGCCCGCCAGATCGAGTCCGGCGTCGGGATCCACACCGATGAAGGTGTAGAGCGCCTTCAGCGTATCCTTGGGTCGGCTGCGCATCTCCTCCAGGGTCACCACCATCAGGCGCTCCGGCGGTACGTGCTGCCAGAAGGCGGCGATGTGCTGATCGTAGAAGCCACGGGCGCGATACGAGAGGTGCAATTGCGCGTAGGCGCTCCGGGCCGAGCGCTCGTTCTCCGCGGCCAGCGCCTCCTCGAACCGGAGCGGTTCGCGCCCGGGGCCCTTCGCTACTTCGTCGCAGTAGTGCGACCACGCTCGCTCCACGGGATTGCGCAGCACGAGAACGAACCTGCACGCGGGGAGAAGGCGAGCCAGGCGCTCGTGCGTTGGCCTCCAGAACAGCAGATCCGCGCTCTTCTCCCCGATCGCGCGGCGACCCTGGCCACCCGCGAAGAGCTCCGCGTACTGATCCGCGCTGTGCGTCCGCTCCCATCGGGCGGGATCCACATCGCCGTCACGCCATACCCGGCGAACGAGAATCTCGTCCTCGATGAAGTAGTTCATGTCCTCGCGCGGGTGCATGTAGACGTCCGGGTGCGCCGCCATCCAGTGACAGAGCGCCGTCGTGCCGGATTTTCGTTCTCCGATGATCACGAAGGTAGGAAGTGGCATTACTCGTCGTCTCCTGTAGCTTCCGAAGGCCCCGAATCCGGGTATCTCGCCGCCGCGATGCCAGCTCCCATCGTGTCGGCTCTGCGGGTCGCATAGCGGAGCTCGGACGAAGCTGGCCCTGACGTGCCGCCCAACAGACTCACCAACTCACGATACGCCCCACGGCTCGCCTCGATCTGGCGGGTCGCGGCATCCAGCAGTGGTTCTCGGAGCTCGTCAGCCGCCTCCCAGCTCCGTCGCAACGCTTCCGAGAGACGCTCGGCACAATCGCTGCTTCCCAGATCCACAATGGTGCAACCCAGGCCGAACTGGTCCGCCAGCCCGCGGAACTTCCCCGTGAAGTACGCGGACCTGGCAAGGCAGACCGCGGGGATTCCCTGTGACAGAGCGAATACCGCCGCGTGGTACGCACCGGTCATCACGACGCGGCAACGGCCCACCTGCTCTACCACGCTCCGCGTAGTATCGAGCGGCGCGCCATTAGCCGAGTCGCCTCCGCAGCCAGCGAGCAGCTCGCGGATGGAATCCGCGTCGTTGGACGAGCGACCATAACCGATGGGGATCGGCAGGAGAGGGACACGTCGCGCGCTCGCGAACTCGCGCAGCACCGGGCGGACGAGATCCACGTACGTGTGATCCACCTCCGCGGACCTGGCGATACGAAGATTGACGCCGATGGCCGTTCCGGGAGTGCTCGGCCGCATCGTGTACGCCAGCTCGACGGCATCGTCACCTGTGACGATCACCCGCTCGTGGGCGATCCCCAGCGATTCCATGAGTGGAATTGCCCCCAGCTTCTCCCGCAACGCCAGGAGGGTGATGGTCGGCAGCACACGCTTGACTATGGCGCGGAGCTTCGGGTCTCGAATGGGACCCAACCCATGACTGAAGACCGCGGTCGGTACCCCTCGCATCGCCGACAACTCCAGGAGCTCGAGCACGGGGGTAGCCCACTTCATGGCGTGATCGGTGAATCCACCAGCGCCTGCGAGAACCACCAGATCGGCGCCGTTCATGCTCTCGAGGAATGCGCCCAGGCCGGTGGCGTCGCTGCCACGCAAGCGGAGCTTCCCATGAAGCAGCGTCTCGAGTAGCCGGGGGTGGCGGCGGCGCAGGACGGCCTCCATCCCCCCGGCGTTTGCTGGAGTGATCCGCCGCAACGTTCTGTCCAGCGGCCCGCCGAGTACGGTTCCCCGACTCAGCCAGATATCCCGACCGCTCCACGGCACGGGGACCGTTCCCGGACAGTGCATCGCGAGAGCGTCGGGATCCTGCGTGATGACTTCGATGGATGCGGCAGGCCAGAGCTCGCGAAGCCGGGTGACGGTGATCTGGAGCATGGCCACGTCGCCCAGGTTGCTGCACTGATAGTCTCCCGAATCCACCAGGATGCGCAGGCCACGCGGTGCCACTCGTGCGGACATGGTCAGCTGGCCAGTTCGGTCCGCGCGGGCGGAGTGGCCGTGCTCGAGACGGTCGCAGTCCTTCCGTCGGGCGATGGCGCTCGCCGCCGGCCCGTTTCACCCAGCAGGCCGATGATGGTGTCGGCAACTCGCTGCGCGGCCTTCCCGTCCACCATCCCGCACTCCGTCCTCGCCATCTCCGCGCGCTCTCGTGAATCGCGCGTCGGATCACTGACCGCACGTTCCAGCAACGACAGCAGCTCCTCCCAGCTTCGCGCCATGCGGATCCCGTTCGACATCACGAGCGGCTTGTAGTGATCGGCCTCGTACTCCGTGTACATGAGCCCCCGCGGAGTGTCGCGTTCCGAAGTGAAGTCGATGTTGATGACCGGGCGATCGAGAATCGCGGCGTCGAGCGACATGGTGGATGCGACGTTCACGCACGCGTCGGCGTGGGCGATCGTACTGACGAGGCGCGACTGATCCTCGCGGGACGATAAAGTCCAGCAGTCGGCGTCGGGCACCGAATCCCAGGCAGGCGAGACCCGAAGCTGGGGAAATTCATGGCTGATTCCGAGCCACCGTGCTCCGTCATCGAGCGGGTGCAGGCGGACGACGAGCTGATGCTGCGCCAGGGTATCGCTCTCCCGGAGTCTCGCGGCGATCTGCTGTACCAGCGCCGGCTCTTCCGGCGCGAGCGAGATGTGGCTCGTGGAATAGAGGAAGTAGCGCGATCGTGGCGGAAGACCGAGACGTTCGAGCGTCCGCTCTCGTGACCAGTGGAACTCCGGTCTGCGATGGAAATCGAACTGCGGCGTACCGGTCACCATGACATCCGCGGGTGCTATGTACGGATAGAAGCGGAGGAGGCGATCCCGCATCCGCTCGTTCCAGACGAGATATCTGTCGAAGCGCGGCAGGCGCCCGCGGCTGGTGAGGTTGTCGAAGCTCAGGATCGAGGTCACCACGGGTATCTCGAGATCGCGGGCAGCGATGATGTACGGGTACTCCCGCGGCGAGATACAGACCGTTGACCAGAGGAGATCGGGACGGCAGTGCGCGAGCTGGGCGCGAACGTCCGTCAGATCGTGCGAGCGACGATAGAGTCGCTCCGTCATCCGGCAAAGAGCGTTGAAAGGTAGCTGCGCCTGGCAGGCGGCTCCCATTGCTTCGATCGCAGCGGAACGGATGCGCAAGGCGGGCCCATCGTTCCTGTTGAACCAGTGCCGATAGAGCGCGTAGCTGGCGATACTGTGTCGCCTGCTGAACGCGCTACGCACGATCCCATCGAGCAGAGCCTTGCCTCGTGCGTGCCGACCCGCGGAATAGAGCAGTGGTTCGTGCGCGGCGGCAGCGGAGAAGGTTTCGTCATACGCCTCGTGGTCGGGCGACGATCCCTGCCTGACGAAAAGGTGTACCGACACACCTTCGCGAGCCAGGCGATCCAGCGCGCCGGAGTACACCACGTTCCGCACGCTCCAGACCATCGGCAGCAGAACGGCAACTTTCGGATTGACCCGCGCCCGAGCGCGACTGATTTGCTGCATCACAACCGACGTAGATGATTCGATACTCGATCCATTGACTCCGGCGAAGCCGACGGCAACCCTCACGCCGTAAGGTCGTGCGACACGAATTGGCGGCAACAATGTATCGCCGCACGATGATCCCGACCAAACGCAGCCAGAGACAATGAGTTAAGACGTTATGCCGCAACGCCGTGATCGCGGCACTGAATCGGCATCGCGGGATCCTCCGATGCTTCTGTAGCGATGCCTCACCACTCTGTTGCGCCGCTGCCGCTCCGGGATCGGCTCGTGGTGCGGACCTCGTGAGGGCAAGTCCTCCGCTCGATTGCCGCAGGGCTCGCCAGAGTCGCGCAGGAAATGTCTGTAAGACGGTGCCCGATAAAAGATTACGGCGACTGCTCGACGCCTCACCGGTCGCTCGTCGGCCTCCTCGCTGCCAGGTACCTCAATCTTGCTCTGTAGCGCGAAGTTGAACCGTATTTTCTTGTCTACTGCTAGCGTTGCAGCACGCGGAGCTCGTCGCATGGCCCTGCCTCGCGCGACGCCGGGTGAGTCAACCGAAATGGCGGGTCGTGCCCAGTAATAGCGACGTCGAGCCTGGTCTCACGAATCGATCGCGCGACGGATGGATCGCGATCGTTCCCGCACGCGGCGGATCGATGGGAACTCCGAGCGACGACTCGTCTTCCGAATCGGCGCTCCTGCGCGTGCTCGATCATCTGCCCGACCCCGGAGGGTTCGAGCCTGAGCTCGTGGTATTTCTCCAGGCAACCTCGCCGCTGCTGATGAAGCTGCTTCTCGCCGCGCGGGGACAGCCATCCCAGCAGCGACCGGACGCGAGCTCGATCGTGCGCGATGTGCGCCTGCTGGCCGTGGATTTCGATGGAGTCATGACCGACAACCGGGTCTACATCAGCGAGGATGGTCGTGAAGCAGTGGCGTGCAACAGGGGCGATGGGTGGGGGATCGCGCGACTACGCGACGCCGGCGTCGAGGTGGTGATCATCTCGACGGAGGTCAATCCCGTGGTTCGGGCCCGCGCCCGAAAGCTCGCGGTCGACTGCGTTCACGGCTGCGATGACAAGCTCTCGGCGCTACGCCGCATCGTGGATGATCGGGGACTCGACGCCTCCCAGGTGGCGTACGTCGGGAATGACGCCAACGATCTCTCCTGTCTGCGCTGGGCGGGCGTTCCGATTGCGGTAGCCGACGCAGAGCCGGTGGCGCTCGAGGCGGCGCGGCTGGTCACCACGCGGCCAGGCGGACGAGGAGCCATTCGCGAGGTGGCAGAGTGGATACTGGCAGCGCGGGCCACGGAAGAGACGAGAAGGATGAGTAACGAAGGGAACGCTCCACGCGGAGGCGGGCAATGACGGCCAAAGTGCAGATCGGTGATAGATGGGTAGGCGACGGCGAGCCGTGCTTCATAGTGGCGGAGATCGGGATCAACCACAACGGTGATACCGACATCGCCAAACAGCTCATTGCCACGGCGCAGCGATATGGATGCGATGCGGTGAAGTTCCAGAAGCGTACCCCGGATCTCTGCGTCCCCATGGAGCAGCGTGCGCTGATGCGGGAGACGCCATGGGGGATCATGACGTATCTCGAGTACCGTCATCGCCTCGAGCTCGGTCAGGGCGACTACGAAGAGATCTCGAGTTACGCTCGCAGGCAGCAGATCGCCTGGTTCGCCTCGTGCTGGGACGAAGCTTCCGTGGATTTCATGGAACAGTTCGACCCGCCGTGCTACAAGATCGCGTCAGCGTGTCTCACCGACGACAACCTCCTTCGGCATCACCGAAGCTATGGACGCCCCATCGTGCTCTCCACCGGGATGAGTACGCTCGAGGAGATCGACCACGCGATCAATACGCTCGGGACCAACGAGCTGATTCTCATGCACAGCACCAGCTCGTATCCGGCGAAACTGGAGGAGCTGAATCTTCGCTGTATCGCGACGCTTCGCGAGCGGTACGGCGTGCCGGTAGGTTACTCCGGACACGAGGTAGGATTGGTCCCCAGCGTCGCCGCGGCGACGCTGGGCGCGTGCATGCTCGAGCGCCACATCACGCTCGACAGGGCGATGTGGGGCACAGATCAGGCAGCGTCCGTCGAACCTCCCGGATTGCAGCGGCTCGTTCGCGACGTACGGGCAATCGAGAGTGCGCTGGGTGACGGCCAAAAACGGGTGTACGAGAGCGAACTGGGCCCGCGTCAGAAACTTCGGCGAGTCGAGCAATCGTCACCATTGGCTACG
>DATCXG010000563.1:0-7791 GCA_036565945.1 Gemmatimonadaceae bacterium | reverse complement strand
GAGCGGCCGGCGCCTTCCCGCCGCTGGTGGGATGGGCGGCTGTGACTGGCCGCGTCGATCTCGCAGCCCTCTATCTTTTCGCGATAATCTTCTACTGGACCCCGCCGCACTTCTGGGCGCTCGCGCTGCTCAAGCAGCACGACTACGGGCGTGCCCAGGTCCCGATGGCGCCGCTCATCTGGGGCGAGCGCGCGACCATGTGGCAGATGCTCTGGTACACGATCATCCTCGTGCCGCTCACCCTGCTCCCGGTCGCGTTCGGCGCTGCTGGGCTGTTCTACCTTGTGTCGGCGGCAGTGCTGGGACTGATCTTTCTTTCTGATGTCGTGCGAGTGATGCGTGCCAAGCAGTGGACCGCGGCGGCGTGGCGGCTCTACAAGTTCTCGCTCCTCTATCTGGCATTGCTCTTCGTCGCGATGGCCGTGGATCGCGGTCTGGCCCGTTGATGCCTCCTCGCGGGGAACCGCCGGTGCCAACAGGATCCCCGCCAGAGCACCGATCCCCGCCCGCGGAGCTCGGTGTCCTGATATCGGCTGGCGCAGGCGAGCCGGATCGGCTTCTGATGCTAGCTCGTCCCGTCAGCGGTATTGTTCACGTGCGCGAGTGGTCCACGCATAATTGGTCGAGCGCCCCGGACGAACGTGATATGCCAGTGGCCGAACTGCTCGCGGTATTTCAAAGCGCCTATGATGCTCGCCGTCGCATGAGCGTCGCGCTCAAGGGAATAGAGGCATGGCTAGGCGGCCGGCCGGTATGAGCAAGGTTCTGCCCGCCGAGAGTGGGCGCGCGCACGGCGTCCCATCGCCCGGCGCGCTCCGGCCGCTCCTGGCGCTGATGAGGCCCTACACCTGGAGCCTGGTCGCGGGCGGCGTGGCGCTCCTGGCGAGTGGCGCGATCACGCTGGCCTTCCCCCAGGTGGTGCGCTACCTGCTCGACGCGGCCTTCGTGAAGGCGAGTGCCAGCTCGCTCGATCGGATCGCGCTCTTCCTCGTCGGGTTGTTCGCGATTCAGGGGCTGCTCAACTTCTTCCAGGTCTGGCTGCTCACCTCGGTGGCTGAGCGGGTGATCGCCAAGCTACGCGAGGATCTCTTCGCGCACCTCGTGCGGCTCTCGCCGGGGTTCTTCACCGAGCGCCGTTCCGGTGAGCTGACGAGCCGCCTCGCCACCGACGTCACCCTGCTGCAGTCGGTGATGAGCTATCAGATGACCGAGCTCACTCGCCAGGTACTCTTTCTGGTGGGTGGGATCGTGTTGCTCACGCTCACTCACTGGAAGCTCACCGTCACCACCGTGGCCGTGGTGCCAGTGGTGGTGGGCGTGGCGTGGTGGTTCGGGCGGTCGCTGCGCCGCGCGAGCACGGGTGTGCAGGACAGAATCGCCGAGGCGATGGGCACTGCCGACGAAGCGTTCGGTCAGATTCGTACCGTGCAGAGCTTCACCCGCGAGGGAGAGGAGGCGCGCCGCTACGGCGAACATCTGCGCGACGTTGTCTCGGCAGCCATTCGCCGGGCTGGCATCCGCGGCGTGTTCTTTGGCGTGATCACCTTCTGCGCCTTCGGTGGTGTGGTGGCGGTGCTCTGGCAGGGTGGCAGACTGGTACTGGCCGGTCAGCTCACCCCCGGCGCGCTGGTGGCTTTCCTGCTGTACGCCATCTTCGTGGCGGCCTCCGTGGGTTCGCTAGCCTCGCTGTTCGGGAGCTACCAGGAGGCCATCGGTGCCGCGCGCAGGGTATTCGAGCTGCTCGAGACCAAGCCTACGGTGGTGGACCCAGTGGTGCCCGCGCCGCTTGCTCGTCCTGTGCGCGGCGACGTCTCCTTCGAGCACGTGCGCTTCAGCTACGGCGCCGAGCTTCCCGACGTGTTGCACGACGTGAGCTTCCGGATCGCGCCGGGCGAGGTCGTGGCGCTCGTGGGTCCGTCCGGTGCCGGCAAGACCACCATCGCCTCGCTCATCCCGCGCTTCTGGGATGTTCAGGATGGACGGATCACGCTCGATGGAATAGATGTGCGGGAGCTGTCGCTGCTCGACCTGCGCGGCTCGGTGGGGATAGTGCCGCAGGAACCGTCGCTCTTCAGCGGCACCGTGCGCGACAATATCGCCTACGCCCGTCCCAGCGCGAGCGATAAGGATGTACTGGCCGCAGCCAGCGCGGCCCACTCCATCGAGTTCATCGATCGACTCCCGGCCGGCCTCGACACGCGAGTGGGCGAGCGTGGAGTGAAGCTCTCCGGCGGCCAGCGCCAGCGGATAGCCATCGCCCGCGTCTTCCTCAAGGATCCGGCGGTGGTGATCCTCGATGAGGCTACGTCGAACCTCGACAGCGAGAGCGAGCGACTCGTGGGCGAGGCTATGGAGGAGCTGCTCCGTGGCCGCTCGACGCTCATCATAGCCCATCGTCTGAGCACCGTTCGCCGCGCCGACCGCGTGATAGTGCTCGAGCAGGGGCGAATAGTGGAGGAGGGCCAGCACGCGCAGCTCCTCGCCGATGATGGGCTGTATGCCAGATTGTACAGAGGACAGTATCCGGACGAGTCGGCGTCTGGCGCTCACCGCGTGGTCGGTACCAGCTGATAGAGCTCCGGTCCTGCCACGCGCGGATAGCGGCTGGATAGCGATCTCGCATTCCGCGCTCGCCCTCTCGTGCGTCGTGTCGTACCTTCCCACGTTATGCCTGCTTCCAAGCTTCCCCGCCGGCTCGGCTTCCTGAGCACCACGGCCGTCCTCGTCGGTTCCACCATTGGATCCGGCATCTTCCGTTCGCCCGCCGGCATCGCCGACAAGCTGCCTGGCCCATTACCACTGATGGCTGCCTGGGTGACGGGCGGCCTCTTCGCGCTCTGCGGTGCGCTCACGCTCGCCGAGCTTGCGGGCGCCTTCCCGCGCACCGGTGGCCTCTTCGCCTATCTGCGTGAGGCGTGGGGACGACTCCCCGCCTTTCTCTTCGGCTGGGCGGAGCTGGTGGTAATTCGCGCTGCGGCTCTGGGGGCGATCGCGACGACGTTCTCGGAGTACCTGCTACGAGTGCTCGGCTACGACCCCAGCGTGGCACCGTTCGACTGGTACGTGCACCTCATCGCGGCCGTGGCCATCGCCCTGACGGCGATGTTCAACTACGTGGGCCTCAAGTGGGGCTCGCTGGTGCAGAACATCACCACCCTGGGCAAGTACGGTGCGCTCATCTTCATAGTGGCGCTCGCCTTCGCTATCGGCCTGCCGCGTACCGGCGGGCACTTCACGCCGGCGGTACCCGAAGGGAGCTTCAGCTTCACCGCCTTCGGGCTCGCGCTCGTCTCGGTGCTCTGGGCGTACGATGGCTGGGAGGACGTGACCTTCGTGGGCGGCGAAGTGAAGAACCCGCGCCGCAATCTCCCGCTCGCGATCGTGACCGGGACACTCCTGGTGATCGGCATATATCTGCTCGCCAACCTGGCCTACCTGGCGGTGCTCCCGGTGGGCGAGGTCCGGCATTCGCAGCTCGTCGCCGCCGACGCCGCCGAGCGTCTGCTGGGTGCGCCGGGTGTCATCTTCGTGGCCTCGACGGTGATGCTCTCCACCTTCGGCACTCTCAACGGCTCGATCCTGACAGCCCCACGGATCTTCTTCGCCATGGCCGCCGATGGATTGTTCTTCAAGAAAGTGGCGGCCGTCCACCCACGCTACGAGACTCCGTACGTGGCGATCGCCCTGTCGGCGGCGCTCGGTATAGCGTTCGTCCTCGTGAGGGATTTCGACCAGCTCGCCGACGCCTTCGTTATAGCGATCGTTCCCTTCCTGGCGATGAGCGTCGCCGCGGTCTTCGTGCTCCGCAGGCGTCCGGACTACGACCCGCCGTTCAAGGTTCCGGGCTACCCGGTGGTCCCTCTCCTCTTCGTGCTGGCCACCGTCAGTCTTCTCGTGAACGCGATCATGGACCCCTCCAGCCGCTGGAGCACCGTCGCAGTACTCGGCGCCGTAGCCGTCGGCATCCCTGTCTACTACCTCACCGTGGGGCGTACCGCTGGGCTACGCGGGTCGGCGTTGCAGGCGCCCGCCGATTCGGGGAAGTAGCGGCTGGCTAGATCATCGCGGGGGAGAGCCTCGCGGTAACTGCAGCACGGAGAACTGCAAGAGAACGGCAAGCGAGAACTGCAAGAGAGAACTGCAAAATCAAGAAACACGAGTCCTGAAACACGAGTCCATAGTAGTGGGGGAAAATGGATTCGCTGCGTTTCTTGGGTGAGGCATGCGTGGTGGATGCGGCTTACCGTTCGCAGCACACCATGAGAGACCTGGACCATGTTACGGGGCAGATAGTTGACGCGGCGGTGAAGGTGCACCGGGCACTTGGACCAGGGCTTTTCGAGTCGGTCTATGAAACCATCCTGGCAAGGGAGCTCGAGCGCCGTGGAATGGAGGCGGAGCGGCAGAAAATTGCCGGATTCGACTTCGACGGCATCCACTTCGAGCGTGGGCTCCGCCTGGACCTGCTCGTAGATGGCATCGTAGCGGTCGAGCTCAAATCCGTCGAGCAGATTATGCTCGTTCACAAAGTGCAACTGTTAACGTACATCCGCCTGCTACAACTACCCGTCGGACTCCTGATAAACTTCGGCGGTGTCACCCTCAAGGAGGGCCTGCATCGCCTGTTCAACGACCGATTGCCACCCCAATCGCCCAACCGGTAGCTGAGCCAGGAGAGCAGTTTTCCAAGTTTTTCTGTTTTCAGCCGTTGTGGTTGGCATTTGCAGTTCTCTTGCAGTTCTCGCTTGCCGTTCTCTTGCAGTTCTCCGTGCTGCAGGTAACGCGGAGCTCTCCCCCGCGATGACCTGACCCAGCCTAGAAG
This sequence comes from Gemmatimonadaceae bacterium, assembly GCA_036565945.1. Lineage (GTDB taxonomy): Bacteria > Gemmatimonadota > Gemmatimonadetes > Gemmatimonadales > Gemmatimonadaceae > JADGGM01. The sequence continues at coordinate 2,969 of DATCXG010000563.1, read as the reverse complement.
ACTTTGACGTTGATGTACCGCTTGGGATTCACCTTGACGTCGGCGATCAGGGAGTCGAGCCGAGCGAGGGACTGGCGCAGTTCGTTGTAGACACCGGGGTCGTTGAGCAGACGGCCCACTGTGCCGTCGCCGGTTTCTACCTGGGTCATGACGCGGTCGAGGCGGTCGGTGGTCTGCTTCAGGCCACTCGTCAGTGCGGCCAGATTCTCCGTGGTCGCCTGCATGTTCTGGACGGTGGAGTCTATTGACGCGCTGTCGAGCGCGCTGGCGGTGCGGCGCAGCGATGCCAGGGTGAGCGAGAGGGCCTGCGACTGCTCGGCGGCCACGTGCGTGAGCTCCTGGGCTAGAGCGTTGGTGGAGGCGATCGTCTGGCGCAGATCCTCGATGCCGCCCTTCTGCACCATCTGCAGGCGCACGGTCTGTACGACGTCCGAGAGCGCGCCGCTCATCGAGTCGACCCGAGTGAGGATCATGTCGACCGTGGGAGCGCCCGTGCCCGTGGGAATCGTGTCACCCCTGGAATAGAACGAAGTGGGGTGGCAGAGCCGCTCGCTCCGGGCAGGCATGCTGTTAGCGCTCGTGGGCTCTTCAGCGACTATCGTGGTGGGTTCACCACACGGGTGGATGGCCACCGACTTGTCGCCGAAGAATCCTTCGTTCTGCACGGTAGCGGTGCTCCCATCGGGGATCATCCGCCCCTTGTCGATCGAGAGCGTCACCTCCAGGTAGCCGGCCGGGTTGAGCTGTACCTGGTCCACGTAACCCACCTGGACTCCAGCGAGGAGCACCTGTTGCCCCACCTTGAGATTGTTCCCCCAGTCGAAGCGGGCATACATGGGATACGATTTGCTCAGCCCACGGCGGGCCAGCCATAGCGTGCCGAAGACGCCCACAACGAGGGCGATTATAACGAACACACCTACGAGTACTTCGTCGCGTCGCTTCATGGGGCGAGTTTGGGAGCGAGGTAGAGCGCGGTCAGCGCGTCGAGGAGCAGGATGACCACCGAGGAGAATACCACGGCGCGCGCTGTGGACCGGCCTACGCCCTCGGCGCCAGTTTCCGCGGTATATCCCTCGTACGAGCAGATGAGCGCGATGGAGATACCGAAGAGCGTGGCCTTGATCAGGGCGTAGTAAACCTGGAATGAAATGAAGGTGAGGCGCAATCCCGTGGTGTAGTCGTGCAGCCTGACTTCGGTCGCCGTGACCACCGTGATGCCGCCCGCTGTTATGCCTATGGCGATTGCCATGATGGTGAGCAGCGGTACCATCGTGAGGCCGGCGATCGCTCGTGGCACCACCAGATATGCCACCGGGTCGTAGGCCAACGTCTCGAGCGCGTCGATCTGCTCGGTGACGCGCATGGTGCCTATCTCCGCCGTCATCCTCGCTCCCACCCGGCCTGCCAGTACGAGAGCAGTGAGCAGCGGGCCCAGCTCGAGGATTATGCTCTGCCTGGTGATCCACCCCACCACGGAGAACTGGATGCCTGGAAAGAGCTGATAGGTGGTCTGGTACGCCGTCACCGCGCCGATGAACGCTGCCACGATCCCGACGAGCGGAACCGAGTCCACGCCAATGGTGCGCATCTGACCGACGGTGAGCGGTGCGTATGTGCGCACCTCCGCCAGCGCGCGCCCGATATCCCGGAAGAACACTACCCTGGCGCCGACATCGGCGAGGAAGTTGATAGTCCAGCGGCCCACTGGCCGGAAGACCGATATCGCGGCACGCTGATGGATCGGGAAGCTGCCCGTGTGGCGGCTTTCCGGTTGGGGGTAGGAAGCCGAGCTCACGCGGCCACGCTAGCGGCGCATCTCATGTACGCACCTTCGACATCAGGGCGATGCCTATCAGGCCGAACAGCGCGTTCGGGAGCCACGCGGCGACCGTGGGTGGGATGACACCGCCCTGGCCAACTGCCTTGGTTATCTGGATGAGCATTAGGAAGAGAATCGTGGTAGCCAGGCTGATGCCGATGCCGTAGGCCGCGCCACCGCGCTGGGTGCTCGTGGCCAGCGGCGCGCCGAAGATGGCGATGATGAAGCAAGTGATGGGGATCGCGATCTTGAGCGCGCGCTCCACCTTGAGCTCGTTCACATCGCCGCCCGAACGCTCGAGCGCGCCGATGAAGCGACTCAGCTCCGAGTAGCGCATCTCCTCCGGGCTGCGGGGCGCCAGGGTGAGATCGGCCGGAGGTTCCGTGAAGTGATTGTCGCGCAGCGAATCGAAGTGCACGGCGAACGAGTGTGAGGAATCGGGAATGATGTGCAGGTCGCCCTCCCGGAGCGTCCAGTGCCCGAGAGTGCTGTCCCACTGCGCTGTATGGGCAGCAAGAAGATACGTCGGATAATCGGGTCCGTTACCCTTCCGATCGATCTCGATCTGGTCTATCGTACGCCGGTCCACATTCAGAGCGGCGATCTGGTAGACGCGCCCGCGCTGCGCCTCGTAGGCGAAGTTGAACCTGTTGGTCGCGATGGTGGCCCGCCGTTCCTCGAGGAGCTCGTTCCGCTTCGCGTTGGCCACAGGCACCAGCTCTCCCAGGGCGAGGGCGAACATCGTCACGATCGTGGCGCCGAAGAAGATCGGCATCACCAATCTGTAGAAGCTGATCCCCGATGCCTTGGCGGCCGTTATCTCGGCGTGCCTGGTGAGCGCGCCTATGGAGAACACGGTGGCGAAGAGCACCGCCGCCGGGAGCACCATGAACATCGAATCGGGGATCCAGTACAGGTAGCTGAGCGCGATCTGGGTGTTGGTCAGATTCCGGTTCAGGTACGTGTCGAGGTGATCTACGAGATCGATGACGATGACCAGGAGCGGGAAGCCCAGCGCCATGGGGACGAAGATCTTCCAGAATTCGGAGAGGATGTAGCGGTCGAGCGGCCGCAGCAGTCTCTTCACGAAGCACCCTTGCGGCGGCGGTTGCCCGGGATCCCGACATGCCGTGCCATCCGGGCGAGC